>JBGSKZ010000805.1:0-2231 GCA_041741035.1 Treponematales bacterium | reverse complement strand
CGCCCCGCGGCTATGAAGAAGGCTTTCTGGGGGCTCCGTTCATACCGACTTCGTGGATACGGGCTTTGGGCTCATGGAATGCCCGGCTGAAAAAGCGTAAGGCTACGCTTGGCTTGCCCGTGCTCTGTATCTGGGGCGCCGATGAGGATGCCTTGAACGTAAGCTATAGCGCGGGCCTACTTAGCAGGTTGTTTCCTGCCCTGCGCTCGTATACGCTTCCTGGCATGGGGCATATCGTCTTTGATCTGGGGGCGGGGCAGGAACTGGCGATAATTAAGATACTGGAATTCCTTGATTCAAACTATTAGTATTGCGCTATAGCTATGAATCATATGGAAAATGGGAGCCCAAGTCATGACGATCGCGGAACTGCTGGCGGTAAGCTCAAAAAAGAACCTTAAAAACCACGTGTACTATATGGCCGCTACCTTCGTTGCGGCGGACGCTATCGCGGTCATGCTTTGTTTCGGGCTCGGCTTCTTTACGGTCAACGCCTACGATTTGGCCATAATCAACTTTAAGTCTTTCGTGAGCTATTGGCCGTATCTGCCCGCCTTTATCCTGGTGTTCTTTGGCATACATCTCTATCCCGGTGTGGCTCTAGCGCCCGCGGAAGAATTGCGCCGCTTCGCCATAGCGTCGTTCTTCGGGCATATGGGCATAATCCTGTCGCTCTACCTCGACGAGCGCGTCATTACGCCGTACTCGGTGGCCTTCGCCATTTCCTGGCTGGTAAGCGTGCCCGGGCTGATTGCGGTTCGTACTTTTACCCGGGGGGCTCTTGAGCAAGACCGACTGGTGGGGCATACCCGTGGTCATTTTCGGCGCGGGCAAGACCGGCAAGATGATCGTGGATAGGCTCCACAAGCATCGCACTATAGGCTATAAGCCCATAGCGCTGTTGGACGACGACCCCGCCCTTCGCGGCGAGCACGCGGGGGTGCCCATCATTCAGGGCGTGGACCGGGGGCCTGAGCTCGCCAAGGGCCTGAAGATAAGCACCGCTATCGTGGCCATGCCCGGCGTGGATAGGCATAGGCTCTACGAGATCATGGGCGCCTGCGTATCCGCGTATCGCTACCACGTGCTCATTCCCGATTTCTTTGGCATGACGAATCTTTGGATGAGCGTGCGCGACCTGGACGGCGTGCTCGGGCTCTCCACGAGCCAAAAGCTCCTGGTGCCCGTCAACCGAGCGCTTAAGAGGGCTTTGGATATCCTGCTCTGCCTCGCCGGAGGCGCGCTTATATCGCCCTTCCTGCTTCTCGCGGCCCTGCTCATCAAGCTTGAGTCGCCCGGCCCGGTCTTCTTTGGCCACAAGCGATTGGGGCGTTACGGCAAGCCGTTTAAGTCCTGGAAGTTCCGCTCCATGGTACGGGATTCTGCGGCCGTGCTTCAGAAGCTCTTGGATACCGATCCCGCGGCGAAGGCCGAATGGGAAGCCAATTTTAAGCTGCGTAAGGACCCGCGCATAACCAAGATAGGCGCCTTCCTGCGTAAGACCAGCCTGGACGAGCTGCCGCAGCTATGGAACGTGCTTAAGGGCGAGATGAGCCTCATAGGCCCGCGCCCCATCATTCAGGACGAGGTCATCAAGTACGGCCAATATTATGGCGTGTTCTCCAGCGTGCTACCCGGCCTTTCGGGGCTGTGGCAGGTATCGGGGCGTTCCGAGCTCGATTACGACGAGCGCGTGGCCCTCGATATCTTCTATATACAGAGCTGGTCCATCTGGCTCGATCTGCATATTTTCCTTAAGACGATAGGGGTAGTGCTGCATGGCAAAGGCGCGTATTAGGCTCGTACTGATAATCTCAGCGCTCTTTCCGCTCGCGCTTCACGGCCAAGGCCTGTCGCAAGCGCTGCCGGGCTTGGACGCCGCCGCCCTTTCCTCGGTCTTTAGCGGAGCCATAGCGGCGCGCGAGGCGGCGAGCCTCGGGGATTTACGCTGGCTGCCGCCGGGCGTAGAGGGGCAGCGCATACGCGACGCCTTAAGCGCGCGCGAGGCCTGGCCGGTGCTCATAGAAAGCGCGTACCTCATACCCAAAGCGGACCTGCCCCCCTACGCGTCGCTTAAGGCCATCAATGCCCTGGGCGCAATTTCCACTATGTCCGGGATCACGTACTTTTCCCATAATCGCAATCGGGAAACGGTGCTCTTCGATAACGTGTACCGGGTAGAGAGCGCCGGCGGCAAGAAGCGCCTGCCCGATCTCTCGTACGCGGCCCTG
>JBGSKZ010000804.1:0-5618 GCA_041741035.1 Treponematales bacterium | reverse complement strand
ATCGACGCCCTGGCGGGCGCCGCCACCGGCGCAATTTACGCCGCGTTCAAGGTGCCCTCGCTGCTGGCCGGCATAGTGGTAATGACCGCTTTATGGTCGGTCAATCTGCGCGTGTTGGGGGGCAGGGCTAACCTGCCCCTCATAGCCAATAACCCTATCATGGACGCCGCCTACGGCCTGTTGCCCGACCGGCCCGAGTGGTCGGCGGCGCTTTTCTTCGCGCTGGACATAACGCTGGTGCTCGCGCTGCTGGTATGGTTTTTCAGCACCGAGGCGGGCATAGCCATGGGCGCGCTGGGGGACAACGAAGCGGTAGTCGTAGCGGCGGGAGCCAATCCCGTCAGCCTGCGCACCGCCGGCGTGGCGCTGTCGGGGGGGCTGTGCGGCCTGTCCGGCGCGCTCGCCGCCTCGTATCAAGGCTTCGCGGACGTGAATTTCGGCTCGGGCGTGGTGGCCGCGGGCCTGGCGAGCGTCATGGTGGGAGAGCTCATGCTCAGGTCCAACCGCATAGGACTGCAGATAGCGAGGGTGGTGCTCGGTTCCATCATGTTCCGAGGCCTCATGTTCGCGGGCCGCAGTTACGGCTACCTGATAGGCATGACGCCGAACGATTTGCGCCTGGTAACGGCCCTGCTCGTCATAGGGGCCATAGCCTTGGGCCGGAAGCGCACGAAACGGCGAGCTACGGCCACGCGGGCCGCAATAGCCGCGGCCGTAGCTAAGGGCGCTTCCTTATGATAGCGCTTGAAGGGCTTACCGTGCTCTTTAACCGAGCTACGCCCGACGAGCGCGCCGCCCTACGTGACGTATCCCTGGAAGTGCCTCGCGGGCAGTGGGTAAGCCTCATTGGATCCAACGGTGCGGGCAAGACCACGCTTTTCAACGCCATAGCGGGAAGCCTGAGCCCGGCGGCGGGCAGGGTGCTCATAGACGGGCAGGATAGGACCGATGACGCGGAGTACGTGCGGGCCAGGCTCGTAGGAAGGGTACGACAGGATCCCGGCGGAGGCACGGCGCCGGATATGACCGTAATGGACAACCTGGCCCTGGCTTCGCGCAAAGGCCCGCGCAGGCTCCTCCCGGCTAAGCCGAGGGCGCTTAAGCTGGCGCTCAAGGAAAGGCTGGCCGAACTGGGCATGGGCCTCGAGCTGCGCTGCGACGAGAACGTGGCCAGGCTTTCCGGCGGCCAGCGCCAGGCGCTGGCCCTGCTCATGGCGGCCATGACCCGGCCCGCCGTGCTCCTCCTGGACGAGCATACCGCCGCGCTTGACCCGCGCAACGCCGACATCGTCATGGGGCTGACGCGGCGCTTCGTCAGCGAGTACGGCCTCACGGCCATGATGGTTACCCATGACATGCGCCGCGCCGTATCGGAGGGCGACCGCCTTATCATGATGCATGAGGGCGAAATCGTGGCCGATTTAATCGGGCAGGCCAAAAAAGAGCTAAGCGTGGAGGGGCTCGTGCGGCTGTTCAAAGAAGTGCGCGGCGAGGAATACGCCGAAGACCGCGATTTACTGAGTTAAAAAGGCGTTTAGCGCGCTACGCGGCCCCTATTCAGGGACCGCGGCGCGGCCGCGCGGGGGCCAAGGCTATTGCAAAGCTTGGCGTTTATCACTATACTCCGGCAACGAGTACGTTTTTGCATACAACCGCGCTTTCCGCGCAACGCCAAAGCCAACGCTGACCCGCAGGGGTAGCGGCACGTGGAGGCTGGGACATGCGGTCCAGGGAATCAACGACAGAACGACGTAACTCGAGGACGGCGCCTCCTGTGCGCATAGTCTGAAAAACCTTGAGCGAAGCAGAGGCAAGAGCATGGCTTTCGACATTTCCAAGATGCGCAATATCGGTATTAGCGCCCACATCGACTCGGGCAAGACCACCCTTTCCGAGCGCATCCTGTTTTACTGCCGCAAGATACACGCCATCCATGAGGTGCGCGGCAAAGACGGCGTTGGCGCCACCATGGACTCCATGGACCTGGAGCGCGAGCGCGGCATAACCATACAGTCCGCCGCCACGAATGTGCAGTGGGGCGATTTCGCGATCAACCTGATAGACACCCCCGGACACGTAGACTTCACCATAGAAGTCGAGCGCGCCCTGCGCGTGCTCGACGGCGCCGTGCTGGTGCTCTGCTCCGTGGGCGGCGTGCAGTCCCAGACCCTTACCGTGGACCGCCAGCTGAAGCGCTACAACGTGCCCCGCCTGGTATTCGTCAACAAGTGCGACCGCACCGGCGCCAACCCCTTCCGCGTACGCAATCAGATCGTGGAGAAGCTCGGCCTCAACGCCGCGTTCATCACCCTTCCCATAGGCCTTGAAGACAAGCTCGAAGGCCTTATAGACCTCATCGAGATGAAGGCCGTGTACTTCGACGGCGACGGCGGCATAGACCTGCGCTACGCCGAGATCCCCGCCCATCTGAAGGACGATGCCGCCAAGTACCGCGAGGAGCTCCTGGACAGCGCGTCCATGTTCTCCGACGAGCTTGCCGAGGCCTACCTCGAAGGCGCCGAAACCCCGGAGATGATACGCGAAGCCGTGCGCAGGGGAACCATATCCCTGCAGTTCGTGCCCGTGTTCGTAGGCTCCGCCTATAAGAACAAGGGCGTACAGCTCCTCCTGAACGGCGTTACCGATTTCCTGCCCGCCCCCGACGAAGTGAAGAACATAGCCCTGGACCTCGACAAGGGCGAGGCCCCGCTCGAGATGATATCCAAGGATGGCCTGCCCACCGTGGCCCTAGCCTTCAAGCTCGAGGACGGCCAGTACGGCCAGCTTACCTACGTGCGCGTGTACCAGGGCTCCCTGAAAAAGGGCGACGAGCTCATCAACACCCGCTCGCGCAAGAAGTTCAAGGTAGGGCGACTCGTGCGCATGCATTCCAACTCCATGGAAGACATAAACGACGGCAGCCCTGGCGATATCGTGGCCCTCTTCGGCATAGAGTGCGCCTCCGGCGACACCTTCTGCCATCCGTCCCTGAACGTGGCCATGACCTCTATGTTCGTGCCCGACACGGTAATATCCCTGGCCATTACCCCCAAGGATAAGAAGAGCGCCGACCAGATGGCCAAGGCCCTCAACCGCTTCACCAAGGAAGACCCCACCTTCCAGACCTACGTGGATCCGGAATCGAACCAGACCATCATCAAGGGCATGGGCGAATTGCACCTCGACGTGTATATCGAGCGCATGAAGCGCGAGTACAAGTGCGAAGTGGACACCGGCATGCCCCAGGTAGCGTACCGCGAGACCATAAGCCAGAGGGCCGACTTCAACTACACGCACAAGAAGCAGACCGGCGGCTCGGGCCAGTACGGCCGCGTGGCCGGCTTCATAGAGCCCTGCGATGAGCATGTGTACGAGTTCGTCGACAGCATCAAGGGCGGCGCCATACCCAACGAGTACATACCGTCCTGCGATAAGGGCTTCAAGGAAGCCAGCAAGCGCGGCTCCCTGATAGGCTTCCCCGTGGTGAACGTGCGCTGCGTCATAAACGACGGCGCCAGCCACGCGGTGGACTCTTCCGACATAGCCTTCCAGCTGGCCGCCATCGGCGCGTACCGCGACGCCTACGAGAAGGCTAAGCCCGTCATCCTCGAGCCGGTCATGAAGGTGTCCGTGGAGGGCCCGACCGAGTTCCAGGGCAACATCTTCGCCAGCGTGAACCAGAGGCGCGGCCTTATCACCTCCAGCTCCGAAGAAGGCGCGTTCTGCCGGGTAGAGGCCGAAGTGCCGCTCTCCGAGATGTTCGGCTACTCCACCGTGCTCCGCTCCCTTACCCAGGGCAAGGCGGAATTCAGCATGGAATTCCTTAAGTACGGCAAGGCCCCCTCAAGCGTATCCGAGCAATTGCGCAAGGAATACCTCGAAAAGCGCAAGGCCGAGCACGGCAGGTAAAGCCGGCGCGGCGTAGCGGCCGCGGATACGGGATATGGCGGCTTAGGGGGACGATATAGCTCCCTAGGCCCTCCCTGCCCTTCCGCGGCGTTTTTTGCCTAAATCGTTAGCCCTCTCGGCTAATCCGGATTATACTGATACCTACGAAGGAGGCATCGTGGACACTAGGACGCCGCTTTCCGCCGCGACCGGCCCGATTCCTCCCGTTTTCACTACAACAACCAAAAGGAGTTCCCATGCTTAAAGAGGAGCTTATCAAGAAAAGCCCGGTCCGCATCCTCGAAAAGGGGATAGAAGGCGGACTCAAAGCAGGCAATATCGGCGTCATCGCCAGCCGCAAAGGCATAGGCAAGACCAGCGTCCTCGTGCAGCTGGCCCTGGACAAGCTTATGCAGGGCAAGAAAATCATCCACGTATCGTTTACCACCCATACCAGCTACGTAATATCCTGGTATGAAAACATATTTACCGAAGTAGCCAAGCGCAAGAACCTCGAGCATTACGCCGATGTGCATGACGAGCTGGTCAAGAACCGCGTCATCATGAACTTCAACCAGGAAGGCGTGAGCACCGAGCAGATACTTAAATCCCTGTCCGCGCTCATCGTGGACGGAGGCTTCAAGGCCGACGCCATCATTACCGACGGTTTCGATTTTGCCAGGGCCGACGTGGGCCACTTTACCGCGGTGCGCGAGTTCGCGGCCGCGAACGGGCTCGAGTTCTGGTATTCCTGCACCATGGCGGGAGAAGAGCCGCTCCTGGACAAGCATAACGTGCCGGTCATACTCCGGGAATTCATGAAGGATATATCCGTGCTCATCCTGCTTGAGCCTAAGACCGAGTACATCCATTTCGTCGTGGTCAAGGACCATGGCCGCATGAATCCCTCGGACCTTTCCATAAAGCTCGACGCCAAGACCCTGTTGATAGCTGAAGCGTAAGCGCCGCGCCATCGCGGGAACGAACGGCGGCTCCATTGTGAGCCGCCGTTTTATTTTACCCGGGTACTATTGACAGGCTATTATTACCCGGGTATATTAATCCCATGGATACACCACATTACACGGCCTTCAGCGCCGACAGCCTTATCGCCACGGGCGAAGCGAGCGCCGCGCTTCGCCAAATAAAACTGTGGCTGGATACGCACCCCGGAGAAAACGCGCTCATCTTCGACGACGAGAGCGGCCGGCAGGTGGATTTCGATTTTCGGGGCAGCCCGGACGAGGCGCTCGCCCGCCTTGCGCCAGCCCAGGCCAAGGCCGGCAGGGGAAGGCCGTCGCTCGGCGTCGTATGCGGCGAAGTATCGCTGCTGCCCCGCCATTGGGATTGGCTCGAGGCCGAAAGGCACAATATCTCGGCCACCATACGCAGGCTCGTGGACGAAGCGATAAAAAACGAACCCCTATCGGCAAAGCGCGCCAGGCTCATGGAAGCCATAGACAAGAAACTATGGGTATTGGCCGGCGACAGGCCTTCCTGCGAAGAGGCTTCCCGCGCGCTATACGCGGGCGATACCGGGGCTTTCAGGAAACTCGCAGCCGCGTGGCCCAAGGATATAGCCTCGCACTTCAGCGCGCTCGCAAACGGCCTCGACGCCCTCCAGCCTTAGTCACCGCCGCCGGCCGTAGTCGCCGCCGCCAGCCGTAGTCGCCGCCCCCGGCCGTACTCGCCGTAGTCGGCCGTAGTCGCCGCCCCCGGCCGTAGTCGCC
>JBGSKZ010000803.1:0-4203 GCA_041741035.1 Treponematales bacterium | reverse complement strand
GTGGAGGCGCGCAAGAGCCTGGACGCCGGCTCCGGCCTCACCGCTAGCGCCGAGCGCACGAACAAGCTCGTCGGGGAAATGCTCGACAACAGCGAGCGCATGCGACAGAACGTCGACGCGCTGCACGACGAGGGCAGGCGGGTAGAGGCCGCGAGCGTGGCCATGGCCAAGGCTTCCGACTCGACCAGCAGTTCCGTGAGCGAGCAGGTGGCCGTCATCGAGGAGACGAGCGCAGCGGTGGTGGAGATGACCGCGTCCATAGAGTCCATATCGCGCATAGCCTCGGAACGGCAAGAGGCCATAAACGAGCTGGCGCGCGAGGCGGAGCAGGGCTCGGCGGCCATAGCCCGGGTAACCGAGGCCATGGCCGGGCTTAAAGGGCGCGTGGCCGATACCGGAGAGGTCGTCAAGGTCATCAAGAAGGTGGCGACCCAGACCGGCCTCCTTGCCATGAACGCGTCGATAGAAGCCGCCCACGCGGGCGACGCGGGCGGCGGCTTCGCCGTGGTGGCCGCCGAGATACGCAAGCTCGCCGACGAGACGGCGAAGAACGCCAAGATCATAGCCGAGACCCTCGGCGCCGTTACCGCGTCCATAGGGCAGGCGGCGAGCACTAACGAAGAGGCGGCCATAGCCTATGAACGGGTGCGCGTGGAAGTAAAGAACGTGGCGGGAGCCATAAGCGAGATAGCGCAGGGGGTGTCCGAACTATCCTCGGGCACCGATGAGATCAACAAGGGCACCACGCAGTCGGTACAGGCTACCCAGGGCGTGAAGGAAGCCGTAATCCTGGTCAACGATAGGGTGAGCGAAGTGGAACAGGGCCTGCGTTCCCAGGAGCGGGCTTCCACGGCCATCGCCGCCTCGATCAGGGACATGGCCGATCTCCTGCGCGGTCTGGCCGACGAGGCGGCCAAAGTACAGGAGGCCGGCCTCATAAATCAGCATACCCTTGCCGGATTAGGCCAGAAACTTGAAGCCATAGCCTCAAACGGGCCGACGCAAGGCGCTCAGGGCGGCGCGGCGGGCCGCGGCGGCGAAACCGGCGTAACCATCAAGGAAGCGCCTACGCGCGTATAAAAGGATCCCGGCGAAAAAAAAAGCGGCGGCTACCTTCGGGTAGCCGCCGCTTCGCGTTTAGAAGGGCTCGAAGTTATTGATATCGAAATAATAGCGCTCCATCTGCTCCTGCATAAGGAGGAGATCGTCGTAGTGCCGCTCCTCCCAGTCGGCTAGGGTAGTGAGGAGCTTCTTCAGCTCGGGCGCCTGGGCCCTGCCCGCCCAGTCCCGGTAGAGGCGCATGGCGTCCGCTTCCAGGTGCAGGGCCGCGGCCACCGCGGAGCTGAGCTGGCGCGACGAGGCGACTTGCTTAAGGAAGGCCTCGCCTATTATGGCGGACTTCCACCCGCCCTGCAGCTCGGCCGCCGCGTTGCGCTCGGGGTTCAGGTTTATGGTCTTGGTCTTGTAGTAGTCCAGGAGGTAGTTGAAGTGCTGCTTCTCGGTGGCCGCGCGCTCCTCGAAGAACTGCTTCACCTCGCCCGTGGCGCTCTTGGCCGCGTTCTCGTATACCGTGACGGAATCGAGTTCGCCCTTCATGCCGGCTTTTATGCCTGCCAATACTTCGTTATCGAGCATGGGCCTCTCCTTACATGTTCTTCCAGAATTTATAGTAGTTGCGCTCCACGTCCTCGACGGGAAGGAGCGGGTAGAACTTCGAGTTGCCATGCGAGGCGAACATGAAGCCGTGGCGCAGGAACTTATAGGATATGCGGTCCACCGGGCAATCGAGCGATAGGCCTTTCACGTTCTTGCCGGGCTTGGAGCGCACTTCCAGGATGGCCTCTCGCAGGCGCGCCGGGTGTATGCCGGGCACGAAGCAGCGTATGAAGGGATTCTCCTGGAACTCCTTTAGGAACTCGTCCACGTTAAACTCAAGCTGAGCGTAGAACATCTTAGGCGCGCCCTTAGGCATGTCCGGGTCGGTGATATAGTCGGCGTATTCAAGGAAGTTGTATTTGGTGAGCACCATCATCTTGATGGGATTGATCTCGAGTATGATGCGCATCTCGTCGCCGCGCATCTTCGGGTCGTAGTCGGCCGCCTTGAGGTTCACGTAGTCGCCGAGAGAGTTGCAATAGTAGAGGTCTCCTAAGGCGCTGAAATCCACGTGTTCCATGGTGCGGTAGCTGGATATGAATTTGGTGGCCTTGGGCCGCCCGTCCTCATGGGCCTTCAAATCCTCGTAAGCCCTGTCAATGTGGAAATAGGGATGGCGGAATTCGGGATCCAGCTCCACGAAGATCAGCCTGCCTTCGAAATAGCGCGTAGAGCCTTGGGTGTAATGCTTGGCGAAGCGCTCGGGATCGAGCTGGCTCGCTATGAGCGCGTGGTTCGGATGGACGACCATGTACAGATGCTTGTCTTCATTCATATCTTACCCCCAGTAAGTTTTAAGCATAGGGGCGATCACGAGCGCTATGATCGCCATGAGCTTGATTAGTATGTTGATGGCCGGGCCCGCGGTGTCCTTGAACGGGTCTCCCACGGTATCGCCGACCACGGCCGCCTTGTGGGCGTCCGAGCCCTTGCCGAAAGCCCTGCTCTCTATGAGTTTCTTGGCATTATCCCAGGCGCCTCCCGTATTGGACATGAAGATCGCCAAGAGCACGCCCGTCACCGTTACGCCGGCGAGCAGGCCCGCGAGCATCTCTATGCCGCCTAAGAAGCCTACCAGCAGCGGCGTGAGCGCGGCAATAGCCCCCGGTAGTATCATTTTCTTCAACGCGGCCTTCGTCGATATATCCACGCAGGCGCGATAGTCGGGAGTTTCGGTTTCCAGGAGTATGCCCGGCTTTTCCCTGAATTGGCGCCGCACCTCCTCTATCATGGCGAAGGCCGATACGCCTATGGCGTCCATGGCCAGCGACGAGAAGAGGAAGGGCACCATGGCTCCAAGGAAGAGGCCTACGAGCACCTGCGGGTCGGTTATGCTGAAGGCCAGCCCCGCGCCGCTCACGGCGGCCTGGGTAAAGGCGCTGAACAGTATGATGGAAGTGAGGGCGGCCGATCCTATGGCGAAGCCCTTGCCTATGGCCGCGGTGGTGTTGCCCACCGCGTCGAGGCGGTCGGTAATATCCCGTACGCCGGGCTCCATGGCCGACATCACCGCCAGGCCGCCCGCGTTGTCCGCGATGGGGCCGTAGGCGTCCACCGACAGCTCTATGCCGAGGGTGAGCAGCATGCCCAGGGCCGCCACGCCTACGCCGTAGAGGCCTCCCAAGGCATGGGCGCCCAGTATGGCCGCGCTTATCACGAGCACCGGCGGCAGGGTGGACAGCATGCCCACGCCCATGCCGGTAATTATGGTCGTGGCCGGGCCCGTGTCGCAGGCCTTGGCTATCTTGAGCACCGGCGGCGTGCTCGTGCCGGTAAAGAATTCGGTCAGTATGCCTATGGCGCTGCCGGCCACGAGGCCGAAGGCCGAGGCCAGAGCGATATTGAGTGCGCCGCGTCCGCCGTCGAAGGCGCCGCCGCCCATGACCAGAGCCGCCACGGGATACATCAGGAGGGCGGCTATGCCGGCGGCTCCGAAGGTGCCCCTGTTGAGAGCCGCCTGCGGCGAGCGCCCTTTCTTGGCGCGCACGAGGAAGGTGCCCAGGATGGAAGCGCCTACGCCCACCGCCGCCATCACTATGGGGAAGATAGCCAGGCGCAGGCGCATTGGGTCGCTGGTGTCCTGCACGGCTATGCCGAGCACCACGCAGCCCACGATGGAGCCCACATAGGACTCGAAGAGGTCCGCGCCCATGCCGGCCACGTCGCCCACGTTATCGCCCACGTTGTCGGCTATGACGGCGGGGTTGCGCGGATCGTCCTCCGGTATGCCCGCCTCCACCTTGCCCACGAGGTCGGCGCCTACGTCGGCCGCCTTGGTGAATATGCCGCCGCCCACGCGAGCGAAGAGGGCGATGGTGGACGCTCCGAGGCTGAAGCCGGAGAGTATGGGAAAAACGATGCCCGATAAGGCGCCTGCGCTCTCGCCAAAGAGGCTGATGGCCACGCCGAGCACGGCCGCTATGCCGAGCAGCGCGAGCCCCACGACGGTCATGCCCATGACCGAGCCGCCGGCGAAGGCCACCTTGAGCGCGGCGTCTATGCCCTCCGTGGCGCGCATGGCCGTGCGCGAATTGGCCGCGGTGGCTA
>JBGSKZ010000802.1:0-5621 GCA_041741035.1 Treponematales bacterium | reverse complement strand
CATCGGATATGTAGTCCTGTATCGAGCCGATATCGTGGTCTATGAAGAGCTTGCGCCCGCGCTGATCGCGGGTGAAGCCGCGTACCCGGTAGTCTATGATAACTACGTCGGAATCGAAGCTTTCGAGCAGATAATGCAGGGCCTTAAGCGGGCTTATCATGCCGCAAGTCGCGATATCCACGTCCACGCGAAAGGTCGCGGTGCCGGAAAGCTGGTTGTATTCAGGATAGGTGTGTATGGCTATGTGGCTCTTATCCAAATGCCCAAGGCAGGAAGGGCCTACGCCCGCGCCGGCCGGAAGCGGCGCTTCGGGGTGATCCTCGTTCAATAGCGCTACCACGCTGGCGCCCCGGGGGTCATAATCCTGAGTCGATACCTGTACGAGCTTGGCGCGAATGATACGCGTCATTTCTTCGCTTATGGCCTCGAGGCGGCTCGAGTTATATTCTTCGTCCACGTACTCTAGGTATTCTATCTGCGACTCGCGGGAGCGCGCATAGCATATGTCATAGATATTGAAACTCAACGACTTGGTAAGGTTGTTAAACCCTTCCAGCTTGATGGTCTGTCCTTTAACGCGCTTTATCAATTCGCCCTGCCCCTCCGATCATAGATTTAGCCTAATAAGAGGCCAGATGAGCCTATTGTACGGGCATACGGCGTTTTGGTAAAGTTTATCTGGTTCCCCGAAGCTTATGTCTTCCCGGCTTAGGCCACCCGCGATAGCGGCCTTGCAAGCCGGATAACGCTACTGGATGCGGAGCCGGGCGCTAAGACATAAGCTTCGGGGAACTAAGAGGAGAACAGCGTGGATACCATGCCTGATTGGGTACGGGGCTTTCCCGGCGCGGTCACCGTGTCGGACAGCCAGCATCGCATCGTGTACATGAACGACAAGGCCGCCGCCACCTTCGAGGCGGACGGGGGCAGAAAGCTCATCGGCGGGAGCCTCATGGCCTGCCACAACGAGCGCTCCAAGGGCATTATCGACCGCCTGCTTGCGGAAGGCGGCGTCAATGTATACACCATCGAAAAGAAGGGCCAAAAGAAGCTCATCCACCAGAGCGCATGGAGGGACGAAACGGGGGCCGTAGCCGGCCTTATCGAGCTATCGCTCGTTTTGCCCGCGGAGCTGCCCCATTTCGTGCGGGGCTAAAACCAAGAGGGTAACCTTCTAAATCGACCAGGAAAAGGGTGGCCGCGCAGAGGTCGGCCGAACCGCCGGGCGACAGGCGTTTTCGCGAGAATTCGCGCAGTAGCGCCCGGTAGGCGGCCCATGCTCTCTCGCTATCTTGTTGCGCGGCCGCGAGTATGGCCCTAGCCGCCGTCCGCATGCCCGTAAGGGCTTGGATGCCTCCGCGCGCGGTTACGCAGGTATCGTCGGCATGGGCCATAATGCTCAAGAGCACCATGATAACCAGGTTATCTTCCTCCCCTACGGGAAAACGATGCAAGGGTATCGCTTCCGGCCCAGCCGCGGCGTAGGTATTGCCGGATGCGGCATGGCGCGTGCCGCGGGCCAGGTGGAGGGCCGAAGCCCTTATAGAGGGAAACGCCTGCAGCGCTTCATCCTGCGCGCTGCGCAGGCCATAGAGCAGGACGCCCAGCCGGCCGTTGGAGAGCCTTTTGGCCGGAGGCGCGGCGACGCCCACGAGCGCAGAGGCAAGCTTCGACGCCTCATCGCACAGGGCTTCCGCGCTGAGCCCGGCGGGTCCGCGCCTGGGCGTACGCCGTCGCTGAATAAGCCGGCCGGCCGCGGCGGAGAGCAAGCCCAAGGACCATATAGCGCCTTTATGGGTATTCACCCCGCCGGTAGCCTTGAGCATGGCCCGTTCCGCCGCGAGTCCAAGTTCCCGAAGTCTTTGGGCATCCCTTTCGTCCAAATATTCGCCCGCGGGGCTCAAATCCAGCCCAGACTGCGCCAAGGCATGAAAATAAGGGCCTAAGGCGCAAGCCGAGGCCCTAAAGTGGCGAATATCCATGTCGGCATGCGCGCCGGAACCCAGGCGGTCCACGAGGCCTGGCTTCGGAGCGGCTTCCGCTTCGCGCAAAAGCGAGCGAACGGCCAGGCTCGCTACGCCCTCGGCAAAGGAGGGCGTAGCGACGGCGGGTTTCGGCCGCGCCCCGGCGCTGGACATTCCTATACGCTCCTCGCGGCCTTGAGGCGCTTCAAGCCCGAGCTTACGAAGGGCCACGCGATGGAAAATACCGTAAGCGCAATCAGGGTGACGGTTATAGGCGAGCCATAGAATATCTTGGGGCTGCCATCCGAAATCATGAGGGCCTGCCTGAATGACGTTTCCATAGTCGAGCCTACGATGCCGCCGAGTATGAGCGGAGCCGTGGGTATCTTGGCTTTCTCGAGGAATATGCCAATCAAGCCAAAGGCTATAAGGATGAAGAAATCGACTACGCTATTGGTGATGGCGTAGGTGCCTATAAACGCGAGCCCCAGGATAAGCGGATAGAGTACCTTGGCGGGCACCGCGAGCACGCGCACCAGTATGCTGGCCATGGGCATGTTCACGATGAGCAGTATGATGTTGCCTATGAACATCGAGGCTATCATGCCCCAGGCTACCTCGGGCTGCTTTTGGAAGAGGAGCGGCCCGGGCTGCAGGCCTAACATAAGCAGCGCGCCGAGCATGACGGCGGTCGTACCCGATCCGGGTATACCCAAGGTCATCATGGGAATCAAGGCGCCGACGCTGGAAGCGTTGTTCGCGGCTTCGGGGGCGGCGAGGCCTTCCACGGCGCCTTTGCCGAATTCTTCCGGGTGCTTGGAGATATTCTTCTCGTTGTTGTAGGCCATCAAGGCGGCCATGGTGCCGCCCGCCCCAGGAAGGGCTCCGATAAAAAAGCCCAGCGGCGTGGAGCGCAGAATAGCGGGCCACGAGCGTTTCCAGTCTTCCCTGGTGAACTTGATCTTCCCGAACTTCGTCTGCATCTTAAAGCTCGGGTCGTGCACCGACTTAAAGCTCTTGAACACTTCGCCAAGCGCGTAAATACCGATGATGATGATTAGGAAATCGACGCCGCCCATGAGCTCGAGTATGCCAAAGGTGAATCGGTTGACGCCGGTAAGCCCATCTAAGCCCACCGTGGATATCATAAGGCCGAAAGCCATGCCTATAAAGCCCTGGAGTATCTTCTCCTTAGACATAGCTGCGGTCGCGGCGAGCGCGAAGAGCATGAGCAGGGTGTACTCGGCGGGGCCGAAGCGCAGCGAAAACTTCGCTACGGGCACGGCGACGAAGACCATGGCCACGTTCGCTATCATGCCGCCTATGAACGAAGCGACCGCGGACATGGCTAGGGCCGCCTCCGCCCGGCCCTTCTGCGTCATGGGATAGCCATCGAAGCAAGTCGCGATAGCCGCGCCGTCGCCCGGGGTGTTGAGCAGTATCGACGCCCTCGAGCCGCCGAACATGGCGCCATAGTATACGCCGGCCATGGTTATCATAGCGCCTACCGGCCCCATCTTAAAAGTCAGGGGCAGCAGCACCGCTACGCCGGTGGCGGGGCCGAGGCCGGGGAGCATCCCTATTATGGTGCCAAGGACGCCGCCCAGCGTCGTCCACATGATATTGATGGGGGTAAGCGCTACCTCGAAGCCCAGCATAAGCTGGGAGAAGATTTCATTCATGTCGTCCTCCTAGCTAAATATCGAAGATCGGCATCCGCGGAAGCTGTATCCCGAGGAGCACGGAAAAGAGGACGTACACGCCGACGCTGAACAGCACCGCCACGAGCACCGTGCGGCCTATCTTCTCCCGCCCGTTGACGAGGAATAACACCGCCCCGAGATAGAGTATGGTGGAAATTACATAGCCCAGCGGCTTGAACACGAGCGCGTAGCCCATGCTCGCAGCGATAGCGAGGGCTATCTCCCGGCCATGCCTCGTAAGCTTGCCGAATTTCGGGCCGTCCTTATTGTCGGCTTTGTCCTTGGAAAGCAGTTCCTTCGCGCTCAGGGCGAGGCCGAGCAGGGTCATGATGGCGCCCAGCATAATCGGATAGATAATATGCCCCGTAGGGCTGCCGAAGCTCGCTCGCGGCAAGGTCCAGGCTCCCCAGCTATAGGCTATGCCTATGAGCATGGCCACGAGCCCCGTTATCATGTTCCAGGTCATTGAACCCTCCGTTCTGGCGTATCGAGGCCGCCGGATGGCGATCATGCCGGCGGCCTCCTAAGGCCTGTTATTTCTTTGCCATACCCAATTCTACGAGTATGTCCTTGGAGAGCGCATTCTGCGCCTCAAGGAATTTGACGAAGTCAGGCTGATCGGCGTAGCTCTGGACCCAACCGTTGCTTTCGCAGGCTTTTTTCCACTCAGGGGTCTTGGCCATCTTGCCCAGGGCATCGCGCCAGAACGTGACGGCGTAGGCGGGCATTTCGGGCGGCCCGAATATGCCGCGCCAGTTCGAGAAGTCTGCGGGTATGCCCTGTTCGCGTACGGTGGGAACGTCCTTGCCGACGCCGTAATCGGGACGGGTGGGCGCGGTGGAAGCCAGCACCCGCAGGTCCCCAGACTCTACGAGGCCGCGCACGTCTCCAAGGCCGGTGGACAGGAGGTCTATATGGCCGCCCAAGAGCTGGGCCGCGCCGGCGTTATCCTGAAAGCTTATGAACTGTATGCCTTTAAGGTTGCCTACCCCCGCGGCCTTGGCCACGACGAGGAACTGGATGTGATCCATGGATCCGGCGGCCGAATTCCCGCCTATCTTCACGCTCGTCGCGCTCTTGCGCAGATCCTCGATAACTTGGGCTATAGAGGTATACTTGGAATCCTTGCGGACCACGAAGGCGCCGTAGTCGGTGATAAGGCGCGCCAGCGGCGTGGTGTTCTTGTAGGAGAAAGGCGTCGTGCCGTTCAGGTTGATGAGCAGGAGCGGGGGGCTGTACACGGTAAGGACATTGTCCTTGCCTTTCATGGACTGGAGCGCGGTCAGGAACACCGCGCCGCCGCCGCCGGACTTATTCTCAACCGGCATAGCGACGTTGACCAGCTTGGTATCGGTAAGCGTCTTGGATACCGTGCGGATGGTAAGGTCCCAGCCGCCGCCCGCGCCGCTTGGCGCGTAGCACTCGATGGTCTTGGACGGATAGTTTTTCGCCTGCGCGAACGCGGGGGCGGCGATCAGGGCGACCAGTAGGGCCGCGGCTAGAATACGGTTGATACGGTACATGGCGTATCTCCTCCTTAGGTTAAGCGATCTCTCGTATGGTCAAGGGCGTGGATGCGCCTACGGCGTTCCCGTCCTGAGATCCAAGTTCGGTTGCCCCGGAGCGCCTGAGGATGTACGTAAAGGCGTTCTCGAGCGACGAGGCCGCGTGCGCCCGCCTGCCTGAGCAGACCATGGCGGGGGCCCCGCATAGCACGCAGGCCCGCGGCGGCAGGCAAAACCCGGCGCGGCTTAAAACCCCTTGGCTTCCCTGCACATCAAGGTCAAGGAGCAAGCCAAGCCATGAGGCTTCCTCCACGAAAAGCGCCGCGGCCTTCAGCGCGGGCGGAGCGGCTGAAGAAGTCCAGAGCCGCCAGGGGCCTAAGGCGCCGTCGCCGCCGCCTTCAAGCTTGAGCGGCAGGTACCGGCGGCGGCACTCCGACTCGAACAGGGCC
>JBGSKZ010000801.1:0-7688 GCA_041741035.1 Treponematales bacterium | reverse complement strand
AGATAGCGATGGGCAAAGGCCGACAGAGTATCGAAGAGGCCTTCTTCCAGCCTGGGCAGCACCCAGGCCGCTACTACGGGCGGCACGCCGCCGTAAAAGGCCTCCGCTATAGCCCCGGCTATGCAGGCCTGGGTGTCCGCGTCTCCGCCCAAGGATACCGCGTTCCGTACCGCGTCCACCCAGTCCGTGGAATCCAGGAAGGCGATTATGGCCTCGGGCACCGATGCCTGGCAGCTTACTTCGAATTTATATGCCGGCCTTATGTCGTCTATAGTGCGGTCTAGAGCGTAGCCGAGGCGGGAAGACAAGGCCGAGCGCAACTCTTCCTTGGATGCCCCCGAGCGGGCCAGGAATACGCCGAGAGCGATGGCGATGGCTCCTTTAACTCCCTCGGGGTGGCCGTGAGTGGGGATGGCTGATAGCTCCGCCTGTCGTATAACCGTATCCTCGTCGCCGAAGGCCCAGCCTATGGCGCTCGCCCGCATGGCGGAACCATTGCCGAAGCTTCCGTAGGGTTCTCCGGCCTGCGCGCTCAGCCATTTCCTGAAGGAGCCTCCGTAGCCGGCGTCCGGATACTTAAGGCCGAAGGCTCGGAGTTCCCGCTCGTAATCCTTGAAGGCAGGCTCCCGGCCCACAGAATCAGCGTCAAGGATAGCCTTGGCCACCGCCAGGGAGAGGACTGAGTCATCCGTGGGCTTATCCAGCTCGTGGAAAAGGCGGAAGCCCTTGTCCTTGGTCGACCATACTTCATATATCGAGCCCAGCACGTCTCCCGCTATAGCTCCTAACATAGGGTCTCCTTATACCAGAAATCGCTTGCCCTCGGCCCTAAAGGCCTCGTAATCGCCTTGCTTGAAGGCGTAAAGCTGGGCCGCCCTATGGGCTACGTCCACTTCGTATTCATCGAGTTCCTCAAGGAGCCCGTAGGACAGGACTTTCTTGCGGAAGTTGCGCTTATCCATGGAGCTGCCCAGCGCCGTCTCGTAAAAGCGCTGCAGCTGGGTAAGGCTGAACTTGCGCGGCAGGAATTCGAAGGCCAGCGCTTCTGTGCGCACCTTCTCCCGCAGGCGGGCCAGGGCGGCGCTTAGGATACGCTCGTGGTCGAAGGCCAGGGCCGGCAGATCCTCGGCGGGAAACCAGGCGGCGTTCCTGGCGTCGCTCGCCGCCCGCAATTCGTGCTCATAGAGATTGACGATGGCCCACCAGGCCACCGTGATTACCCGTTCGCGCGGATCGCGCCCCGGCGCGCCGAACGCGCCGAGCTGCTCGATGTAGAGTTTCTTGACTCCCGCTTCTTCCTCAAGCTCCCGCCTGGCCGCGTCCTCAAGGTCTTCGTCCATATGGACGAAGCCGCCGGGCAGGGCCCATTTGCCGGCGAAGGGTTCCAGGTCGCGCTGGATGAGCAGTATTTTAAGCTCCCCTTCGTCGAGGCCGAATACCGCGCAGTCCACGGTTACCGCGGGGTGGGGATACTGGTAGCTATACATGGCTCAAGGCTCCTTGTCCTGATGATACATCGGGTTTTCCGCCTTTAGAACAGCTGTTCCCGAATCATATCCGCCGCGGGTCCATCGGGGCACACGAAACTAACCCGGAGGCTAGGGCCGCGCGAGAAGAGGTACCAGGCCGTCGCTCCTAAAGCCGTCGACACCGCGGCCTGAACGGGGAAGCCGCGGCCGCCGGAGCCCAGGATGGGGAAGGCGACGTGGTCAAAGCCCTGTTCCTCGGCGGTTCGGAGACAGGCCGCGTAACATTCTGACAGGGCTTCCAGCTCTCCCGCCGTCCCTCCCTGCCAGTCCGGCACCCGAATGTGGAGGACCGCCCTCGCCGGAAGCTCTCCCCCGGCGGTGACGGCCAAGGCTCCCGCGGCGAGCTTCCCTATCGCCTCGCAGGCGGCCTGGAAAGCCGGCCCTCCCGCCCTTCGAATGGACTCGTCCAAGCCCGAGCCGGATCCATTTGAGCGGGAATTTACCATGGCGTCGCAGGCGAAACCGGTCAGGTTCCCGATGCGGAGTTCCACCCGATCCCTGACCATATATAGGGCCTTGCGGTAATAGTGGCTTGAAAGCCGAAGCTCATCCATGGCGTGGCCCCGCGCATAGGACTCATAATGAACGTTTTTCCGGAACTTTGCCATCTTCCGGAGCCTAAGGTCCTCTTCGAGGGATGCGAGGGAGAGTCGTTCCTGTTCCGTCCGGGCGCTGGCCGGCAAGGCCTCAAGGAGAGCCCGTATCCTATCCATGGCCGCCGCTATCCCCGCATTGTCTCCCCGGTCCAGGGCGGCCATTGCCTCCCGCTTGGATCGGGCGATACGGAGGAGGGCAGCGGATTCCGCCACCGATCGATCCTGAGACAAACCGTCGAAGTCGTGCTCTTCCAGGATAGGCAACTGTATGGCAAGCCGGAGCTCCCTTCGGATTCCGTCCTCCGGGTCGGTCCATTCCAGGCGCGCGGCGAGGACCTCCGCGAGGCTCCCGGGAGTGGCCGCAAATTCCTCCATGGTACGTATGGATAGGACGATATCCTGCCTGGAGCCGAACACTAGGTTGGGAAGGACCGAAGTCCCGGCGCCGGAAGCGGGAAAATCGTTCAAGATGGAAACGATCTCGATGCCCGGGCCCGGGGACAAGCCAAGGCGGACTTCCCTGCCGGCTACGGACTTGAGGCCCCGAAGCTCCGCCTCGAAGAAAGCGGGCAATTGGTCAGGGGACTCCACGAAGGTATAGGAGCCGTCTCCGGCCTGAGCCATGGCTTCAAGGAGCTCTTCGTTGTAGTCTTCCCCGATGCCAAGGGCGCTCGTGGCTATGCCCCTGCCGGCGGCTTCGGCCACGGCGGCTACGATAGCCTTCGGGTCTGTGACGCCTTTGTTGGCCAGGCCGTCGGTCAGGAGGACCACCCTTCGCGCCCCGCGTTCCGCCTCGTCGCCAGCCAGGCTGGCCGCTCCCGCCGCCCAACCCCCATGGAGGTCGGTCTGGCCCCCTGCCTCGATACCGGCTATTCTCGACTGCAGAGCGCCGGCATCGCCGGCTTGGGTAAGCGGGTGCAGAAGCTTAACCCTATCGTCGAATTGTACGAGGCTGACGCGGTCCTGAGGCCCTAGCAGGCTCACCGCGGCCGAAGCGCCTTGCCTGGCGTAGGCGAGCTTTTGCCCCGCCATGGACCCTGAACGGTCGAGTACCAGGGCCAGATTAGCGGGCATGCGCTCCGCCTTCTCGGGGAGGGCCGGGGCTTCCACGCGTATCAGCAGATCCAGCTCACGGCGGGCCGCCAGCCCGGGCCGCGAGGCGGCGAAGCTTAAATTCGGTTTTTCCATCGTTTTCTCCTTGACTCGTTCTATTATGAATCCCGGGCTTCAGGGAGTTCTTCCATCAGCTCGGGGCGATACGCATGCAGCTCATCCATATCCAGGCCATCGCCGAAGAGCTTGGGAAGGATGCTTTCAGCGGGCCCTATATACTCTTCCCGGAACCAGGTAGCCGACTCATGGTTCCGGTCGCGTAGGGACTCCACGTTGACGAATACCGTGCGGGCGTTTTTTTTCCAGGCCCACTCCACGAAGCGAGAGGCGGGGAAAACCGAGGCTGAAGTGCCTACCGCCACGAAGAGTTCGCAGCCCGCGAGGGCCTTCAGGGCGGCAGCGCCCCTCCCCGCGGGTATGATCTCGCCGAAGAATACGATGTCCGGACGCAAGGGCGCTCCGCAGCGCGGGCAGGAAGGCGCGACTTCCGTATAGAGGGCGTCGTCCTCGAAGGCAGGAAGGCCGCAGCGATGGTTCGAGCACCTGCTTCTCATGACGGAGCCATGGAACTCTATCACGCGGGAGCTTCCGGCCCTGCGGTGAAGGCCGTCTATATTCTGGGTGATGACGGTCATGGACTGCTCTGCACCGAGGCGGGCCTCGAACTCTGCCAGGGCCTCATGGCCGGGATTTGGCTTGGCCATGGCGCATAGCCTGCGGGTTTCGCTCATGAAGCGCCATACCGCCAGGGGATCTTTGCGGAAGGTGTCGAGTTCCGAGTATTTCGCCAGGGACTCATCGTTCCACAATCCCCCGGGTCCGCGGTAGGTCCGTATACCGGAGCCGGCCGACATCCCCGCTCCGGTGAGGAAGACGATGGATTTGTAGTCGCCTAAGTCAATCCGCAGCCGTTTTCTCATGGCGCTCCCCTCGTTCAGGCGATTTGTTCGCCTATAATAGTGTATATACTACACTATGCCGGAAGCGTCAAGTCCTTTACTGAAGCCCGTAAGCCGCCAGGCATTCCTCAAGCGTGGCCCAGTGCAGGGCGAGCACCTTTGAAATCGGTTCCTGATAGCCGCCGGCCAGGTTCCAGGCTACCGGGATACCCCGGGCCGCCGCCCAGCGGAAAACGGCCCGGTCGCGCAGCCTCATCTGCCCGGCCGTCAACTCCCCGCCGAAGCGGTCCTCGATGTGGGGGTCGGCTCCAGCCTGATACAAAAGCAGGTCGCAGGCGGCGAAGCGCTCCTCGAGCTCTTCAGGCAGGCTTTCTATCCACGCGTCCCAGCCTATGCCGCGGCGCACGGTCCGCTTGAACTTGCCGAAGGACCAGTGGACGATCCAGTCCGGCTTCATGCGCTCCAGGATGTCGTCCGTGCCGTTGCCCCAGTGGCAATCGAAGTCCAGGATTCCTACCGTTTGGGCAAGCATTTCCCGCCGGAGCCGCAGGGCGGCGACGATGAGGCCGTTAAAGGTGCAGAAGTTCCAGCACTCGCCCCAGGTAGCGTGGTGGAAGCCCCTGCTGGGGCTCATGGAGGGGAGGCGGCTTTCCGCCGCCGTGAGGGCGGCCGATACGAAGGAAGCGACCTCCCAACGGGCCGCCTCTGCTACCAGGGGATCCTCGTTCCCGAAGCCGTTGGTTTCCCGGCCCTCAAGAACCTTCCGCACGTGCTCCGGATCATGGGCCAGGCAGAGTTCCTCGATGGAGGCCGGTAGCCAGCCACTCACGAGCGTTACGGGCAGCCCGGAGGCGATGAAGTCGTCCACCGCCGAGCGGGGGACGGCGGCATAGGGGGCGTAGCTTTCCGGCACCGGCCCTACCTGCCTCGGGTCCCAGTGGATTCCTATTTTTTCCACAGCTGTCTCCTAGATGGGGATGGAGATGCGGGGCCGGAGCTTTCCTAGGCCCTTCCGGTGGTCGAGGATGGTCCTGGTCACATCCATTATGCCCTGGGTTCGCCGCAGGGCGTCCAGGGGATAGAGAAGGCGGGAGGCCACCGCGTCCAGTCGGTAGCTCCAGTATGCCGACATAAGGGGACTGATCCAGAGTTCCCCTTTCCTGGTGCGGGGGTAGGAATGCCAGTTCCCAAAGCGGCCATCAAGGGCGGAAATCACCGAACTGGCCACGGTGCTCTCCTCTCCGGGCATCCGGTCAAAGACATAGGAGCAAGCCTGCCGAAAAAGTTCGGCCTCAGGCATACCGGGAAGAAGGGAGAAGATTCCCAGGAAGCCCCCAGCCGCGGCAAGCTCCGCGGTGGCCTCAAGTACCCTGGCATGGCAGAGCCCGTGGTACCAGTCTATCCCAAAGCCCACGCAGGTCAGCATCTTTATCGGCAGCTCCAGGGCGGAAACCGCCGCGATGCTCGCGATGTCCTCCGATGGAGTGGCCAGGTCCTCTTCGTCCCCCCGCATGAGGCTGTCCGAACCTCCGTCCACCAGAACTACGGCGTCTAGGCCAAGACGGTCTGCCAGGACCCTGTATCCCTCAAGGAGAGGAGCGACGCCGGATGTGGCAAAGGTGTAGACAGGTACCTCCTCGCCCCGGTCCCGGAACCAGCGGGAAAGGTAGAGCTCCGGGAAGTAGCTGCCTGTGGGCTGTAGGTCCGCGTCTACGGACAGCAAGGTCTTGGCAAACCGGCGCCGGGCGTACTCGGGTTGGAGCATGGCCAGGGGAAAGCCCAGTTCCGGGAAACTAAAGGAGAAATTGGCAAGATGTACCCGCTTCCCGGCATCCCGTAGGGCGAAGTAGAGTGGAAGCGCCCCAAAGACATCAAAGCCACCGCCGCAACCCGAGAGGAGGATGGACCGCGAGTTACTAAGCTCTTCGAACAATGGTATTGTTTTCAAATTCATAGTGTAACTATAACACTATTAATGATTGTGTCAATGGAATGATTCTGCGTTCCGCTTACTAGTGCTGTCATCGTCCCTCATGGTAACCATCCTAAACCAAAATTCCGCTCCTGCGACGGCAATCAGATTGGTTACCGAAGCTAGGAATCCGTAATCCAGGGTATCCGGGGTGTCGGTCGCGGCATGGTAGTTCGGATTCCTATAGTATGCGGTGTCCGTCCATTGGACCGCGCCGTATCCCTTGTCCCAGAAGGGCACATGGTCGCTGCGGAAGATGTCTGCGGGTAACGCTCCCGCATCATCGCCGATTATGAGGCCTATGGCCGGTATATCCCGATAAGGCTCGGGGCAGGAAACGACGCGCCGCAGCGCTGCCTCCGCTTTCGGGTTGCCTATCAGGGCGATAAAGTCGCCGCAGTCGGGAAGGCCGGCGCTCGGAAAGCCCTCGGGGTAGCGCTGGGAGCCCGGCTCAAAGGATCGGTAGCCAATCATCTCAAGCACGTGGGCTTCGCCTATCTTCAAGCCTAGTTCGCCTATCTGCCTACGCACGAATTTGTCGCTCCCGAGCAGCCCTTCTTCCTCGCGGTTGGTGGCCAGGCAGAGTAGGGGCATGCCCGGAAAGGACTTGGCCAGGGCGGCGGCGGCTTCGGTCATGGCGGCGAGCGGCGCTCCGTTGTCGTCGGCCCCGGGGCTGGCCGCCACGGAATCGTAGTGCGACACGAGGAGAAAAGCGGGATTGGCCAGCCCTTCGCGGGTGCCCGCCAGGATATTGCCGTGGCCGTCCAGGTTCTTGACGAAAGGCAGGAAGGACAGCCAGCGCGTAACGATGGCCGCCGCCCGGCCGTTGGCCTCTGCCTGGGAATGGTGGCGGGGAAAGGCTATCTCCCGTACCCTGGCCTCGAGCCGCCCGGTTAGCTCGCCTCTCCCGGAGCTCGGGAAGGCGGCGGCCAGGGCGGCAGATACGGGGGCCGGCAGGGGCTGAGGGGGCAAGGCCCGCGAATCGAGTAGGGTCATGGCTTTCATAATAGGTTCGCCGGCCACGCTGTCAAGCCCGGACCTTGCGGACCATCCAGAGAAGCGCTAGGGTTGGGGCATGAAATGCCGTCCGCCCGTCCTGGTCTTCGGCCAAAGGGAATTGGAGTCCCGGGTAGCCCGGGGCGATATACCGGCTCCCTTCCTCGTGTCTATCGTGGAGCCCCGCACTTGGTTCAGGCGGCCGCTGGAGGACGAAAGAACGCCCAAGGCCTTCGGCCGGGCTTTCCGCGGGGTGCTTACGCTGCATTTTTCCGATATACCGGAAGAAACGCCGAGAAGGGGCGGCAAGCGTCCGCCCTCCCGTCAGGATGCCAGGCGCATACTACGCTTCGCTCGGTCGTGGGCCGGTAAAGGAGGCTTTGCGCTGCACTGCTGGGCCGGCGTAAGCCGATCCGCGGCCGCGGCTATGGGCATACTCTATGTCCTGGGGCGTACGGAGGAGGAAGCCTTCCGGGAACTCCTAGCGCAGCGCCCCTACGCCAATCCCCACCAGGGTCTCCTTGCCCACTTCGATGCCATATTAGGCTCGCGCCTGGCAGCGGCAGCCGCGTCGCCGGGTAGC
>JBGSKZ010000800.1:0-3037 GCA_041741035.1 Treponematales bacterium | reverse complement strand
GGCGGCGCTGAACGCCATGGCGGATACGGCTAAGCGCAGCCCGGGCGAGGCCATCGCGGACGCGGCGGAGGCCTGCGCCAATTTCGGCGCGAACGACGAGGCCATGGCCTGGTCGTTCGCCGCCTTTCTCGACGAATCCTCCGCCGCCTTCGCCGAGCTCATGCGCTCGAGCGGCGCCGGCAATCAAAGCCTGGCCATAGCCGAGCTCTACGCGGAAGCCGCGAGGGACGCCCTCCTCCGCTATACGGGCTACAACCTCAACCCGCTAGCCCTGGCCGAGCGCCTGTCCTTCGAGTTCTTCGCGTCCCTGGATACTATGCCCTGGCCGGCTCAGGGCCAGCGAGGAGCCGCGCCATGAGAAAATTCCTAGAGCGCGCCATGGAAAAAGTATCGCGCATGAACGACGAGTCCATACGGGGGCTCCTGCGCGTGCTCGCCGAGGAAAACGACAGGCTCGAGACCGTGCTCGATTCCATGCTCGACGGCATAGTCGTATGCGGGGAGCATCACATACCCCTGCTGGTCAACAAGGCTGCCGAGCGGCTCCTGCCGCTCTCGCAGTCGGAACTGTTCGATAGGCCGCTCTGGGAAACCCTGAGGGAGGAAGAGCTGGCTCACTTCCTGCGCGACGCGCTCGTCAACGAGGAGACCGTGCTCGACAGGGAATTTTCGCTGGACAAGGGCTCCCGCAGCTTTATCCTGGCGCTCAGCGTCACGCCCCTCGTCCGCGACCGGCGCATACACGGCACCCTCATCCATATAGAGGAAACCACGGACAAGCGCAAGCGCGAAGCCAGGCTCAGGCGCGCGGAGAGCCTGGCCTCGCTTACCACCCTGGCCGCAGGCGTGGCCCATGAGATAAAAAACCCCTTAGGCTCGATAAGCATACACGTGCAGCTCATACGCAAGGCGCTCGGCTCGAGCGGCACGGAGCCCCTGGTGCGCTACCTCGATATAGTCAACGAGGAGATAGATAGACTCAACCGCATCGTCGTCGATTTCCTCTTCGCGGTGCGCCCCATGGATATAGCGCCGATAAACGACGATATTAACGGCCTTATACGCGAGATGGCCGAGTTCATGCGGGTGGAAGCGCAGGAAGCCGGCGTAGAGCTGCGCGAGCGCTACGCCGAGGGCATAACGCTCCTGCCCTTCGATAAGCGCTACCTAAAGCAGGCCCTGCTCAACCTCGTCAAGAACGCGCTCGCGGCCATGCCAGACGGCGGCGTCCTGCAGCTGGCCACCGAGAATACCGGCGAGGAACTGCGCATCGTGGTGCAGGATAACGGCATAGGCATAGCCGACGACAAGCAGGGCAAGATCTTCGAGCCCTATTATACGACCAAGGAAAACGGCACGGGGCTGGGCCTTACCCTCGCCTATAAGATAGTTAAGGAGCATGGTGGCGAGATGAGCGTGCGCTCCAAGCTGGGCCAGGGCTCGGTGTTCGTCATAAGCCTGCCCATACCCCAGAAAGAACAGCGCATGATCACCGACGGCCCCTGCGCGAACGCCGCGGACGACCTTGCCTGCGAGGAGCTTAAGCCATGAATTTTACCGTGCTCGTGGTGGACGACGAAAAAAACATACGCGAGGGCCTGGGCGAGTACCTGCGCCTCGAGGGCTATGACCTGAGCCTGGCGTCGGACGGCAAGGAAGGGCTCCAGGCGGTGGAGAGCGGTGCTATCGACCTCGTCATTACCGACCTCCGCATGCCAGCGCTTTCCGGGGGCGAGCTTTTAAAGCAGATCAGCTCCCGCTACCCGTCCATACCGGTCATCGTGCTTACCGGCCACGGCACCGTGGAGGACGCGGTGGACGCCATGCGCAACGGCGCCTACGACTTCATCACGAAGCCGGTGAATCTCGAGCACCTGTCCCTGCTGGTAAAGCGGGCGCTGGAGCGCAAGGAATTGGCCAGGCGCAACGACGAGCTCATGCTCGAGATAGAAAACCAGAAGCGCGTATCCAGCATCGTGGGCAGGAGCCCCGCCATACAGCGCATCTTTGAGCTAGTGCGTAAAGTGGCGCCGACGAAGGCCAGCGTGCTCATAACCGGGGAAAGCGGCGTGGGCAAGGAGCTCGTCGCCGACGCCCTGCATAATCTGTCGCCGCGCGCCAACAAGCCCTTCATCAAGCTGCATTGCGCGGCCTTGGCCGAGTCCCTGCTGGAAAGCGAGCTCTTCGGGCACGAGAAGGGCTCCTTTACCGGAGCGCAGGCCCGCAAGAAAGGCCGCTTCGAGCTAGCCCACGAAGGCACGCTCTTCCTCGACGAGATTGGGGAAATAAACCAGAACGTGCAGATCAAGATACTACGCGTGCTGCAGGAGAAAAAATTCGAGCGCGTGGGCGGCGAGGACAGCCTGGAAGTGGACGTGCGGGTCATAGCGGCCACCAACCGCGACCTTAAAGAGGAGATACAGAAGGGCAGCTTCCGCGAGGACCTGTATTACCGGCTGAACGTGGTGAATATCCACGTGCCTCCGCTCCGCGAGCGCAAGGACGACATACCCCTCTTGGCCCAGGCTTTCCTTCAGGAATTCGCCGGGGACAACGGCAAGGCCATAGAGGGCTTCGACCCCAAGGCGCGCGCCGCCATCTACGCCTACCATTGGCCGGGAAACGTGCGGGAGCTGCGCAATTGCATAGAGAGCGCGGTGGTCATGGCCGCTGGCCAGCTCATAGGCATGGACGACCTGCCGCCGGGGGTGCGCAAGAGCGCCGACGAGAGCGTGGTGCGCATACCCATAGGCTCGAGCATATCGGACGCCGAACGCATCCTGATACGGGACACCCTGGCGGCGCAGGGCGGCAACAAGAGCCGTACGGCCGAAATACTGGGCATAGGGCGCAAGACCCTATATCAGAAGATACAGGAATACGGGCTCGAGGCCGGGGACCATGACCAGGCCTAGGCCATGCGCCGCTTAAGCTCCAGCGCCAGGGCGCGCCGTTTTGGATCCTCGTCCGCGCTGGCCGCCTCCAAGGCGGGCGCGAGTATCCTGTCGCCCGTAGCCCGCGCCGCCTCGAGCACCGC
>JBGSKZ010000799.1:0-2434 GCA_041741035.1 Treponematales bacterium | reverse complement strand
TCCTGGACGCGCTGCGCACCGGCCCGTCGGCTTCCAACAAGCAGCCCTGGCGCGTGCTGCTTACGCGCTCCCAAACCGGGGCCGCCCTGCACCTGTACCTCAAGGAAGACTCGGCCTACACCAGGGCCATACCAGGAGTGCTCCTGCAGGATATGGACGCGGGCATAGCCATGCGCCACGTGGAAATCGCCTGCGCCGCGCTCGGCCTGCCCGGCTCCTGGAGCCGGCTCGCGGCCGATCCGGTACCCGGGCCGGCTCCCCTGCGCTATATAGCCAGCTGGCAGTCCTGACATAACCTTAGAAATCGCGTTGGCAGGCATTAATTTGCCCGGCCGCCCAAGTATCAGTATCTTTGATCGTCAAGGACGTGCATTAAGCCTTCCTTGCCCAAACCCGAAAGGAGACCTAAGAACATGATTTCCAAGAAAGTCGCCGACCGCATTAACCTTCAGATTAATCGCGAGATGTTTTCCGCCTACCTTTACATGGCCATGTCGGCCAAAATGACCGAAGACGGCTACAACGGCGTGGCCAGCTGGCTTATGGTGCAGTACCATGAGGAAATGTTCCACGCGATGAAGTTCTACAATTACCTCCTGGAGCAGGGCGCCGTTCCCGAGCTCGCCCAGATAGATAAGCCCGCGGTAAAGGCCAAGTCCATCAAGGAAATTTTCGAGGCCACCCTGGAGCATGAAAAGTTCGTTAGCGCGAGCATAAGGGAGCTCCTTGAGCTCGCCATAAGCGAGAAGGACTACGCAACCGAGAACCTGGTGCGCTGGTACGTGGACGAGCAGGTGGAAGAAGAGAAGAACGCCATCGACATACTGCAGACCATAGGCCTCATGGGCGACGGCAAGCAGGGCGTGTTTATGCTCAACATCGAGCTCGGCAAGCGCAAGCCTTCCATCCCCCTGGATTTTACCTCTATTTCAGCGTAAAGGACCCTTCTTCGTTAAGCCGGCCGGCGAACGAGTATCGTTCGTCGGCCTTTTTTTGCCCCGATCCTTGAGCGCCAGCGGCTCAGCACGCTCCCGAGGCTTTCACCGCGGAAAAAAGACCCTCCCAGCGAGCCCAGTCGGCCAGCAGGGCCGCCGCCCTGGGGCTGGACGTGCGCTCCCCATGCCTGGCCACCAACCCGCGGAGCAGCTCGCGTTCCGACTCATCGAGAGGGCTAATACGAGCCGAGCCCGCCGCTATCTTTGATCGCAGCGAGCCGTCCTCGTCCAGGACGAAGATGCTGCCCCCCGACATGCCCGCCCCCACGTTAACGCCGGTGGGGCCGAGCACCGCCACGACGCCGCCGGTCATATACTCGCAGGCATGGTCGCCAAGGCCCTCCACCACCGCTATGGCGCCGGAGTTGCGTATGGCGAAGCGCTCCCCCGCCCGGCCGCATACGAACAGCTCCCCGCCAGTGGCGCCGATGAGGCATACATTGCCCGCTATCACGTTGTCCTCCGGCGCGAAGGCCGAGCCCGCGGGAGGCCTGAGCGCTATGCTGCCCCCCGAAAGCCCCTTGCCCACGAAATCGTTGGCCTCACCCTCAAGCTCGAACGAAAGGCTCGGCACGAGAAAAGCGCCGAAGCTCTGCCCCGCCGAGCCGCGGAACGAGATAGAAGCGCGGCCCAGCCCGTCGTCCAGGCCTCTACGCACCAGTTCTCCGCTCAAGGCCGCGCCTATGGATCTGTCCGAGTTCCTCAGTATAAGGTCGGCCCTGAACGGCTGGCCGGAGCTAAGGGCCTCCGCCAGGGGCTCCATGATATCCGCTTCAAGTTCCGGTACCTTAAAGCCAGCCCGCCACGAGGCGAGGAAGGCCGGAAGCCCGGCAGGAGGAGGGGCTATGGCCGCCGCCTCGTCGCCGTACTCGGACCAGGCCGAAGGCGGGCGCGCGGCTATCTCGAGCGCCTCGGTAATTTTGGAGAAGTCCAGGGTAGCGTCGCGGGCGGAACGGTCGCGGCCATGATAGTCGAGCAGGTCGTAACGGCCCGCGAGCTCGTCGAGCTTCTTAAAGCCCATGGACGAGAGTATGCGCCTGGTATCCTCGGCTATGAAGAGGAACAGGCGGGAAAGATGCTCGGGGCTACCGGCGAATTTAGCCCTGAGATCCTCGTCCTGCGTGGCTATGCCCACCGGGCAGCGGCCCTCCGCGCAGCCCCCGCAAGCTATGCAGCCCATGGCGATGAGGGCGGCGGTGCCGAAGGCGAATTCCCTGGCCCCGAGTATGGCCGCTATGACCACGTCGCGGCCGCTCCGCAGCCTGCCGTCCACCTGTATGGATACGCGGTCAGATAGGTCGTTCATGGCCAGCACCTGCCGGATTTCCGGCAGGGACAGCTCCCAGGGCCCTCCCGCGTAGTCAAGCGAGGAAAGGGGAGCCGCCCCCGTGCCTCCGTCCCAGGACGACACGACCACGCAGTCGACGCCCGCCTTGGCG
>JBGSKZ010000798.1:0-5364 GCA_041741035.1 Treponematales bacterium | reverse complement strand
CGAGCTCTATACTATTTGGTATGAGCATGTACAGGAAGCGGCGGGCGAAGCGCTAGAATATCTCAATACCTATGATCCTGATTATGGTAAAAATACGCTTGAGGAGCTAGATTTTTGAGCAACAGCGGCCCCGACACTACGCCAGAGCTAGCCCCCATCGATAGCGAAGACCCCAAGCTAGCCATAGATAAGGCCAACGAAGCCGCCTGGGACAATCTCTTGCATAGGCCGGCCAAGGCGCTCAAGGATAGCCAGCGTACGCTAGCCAAGGCTATAGCCCTTGAGTACGGCAGGGGCGCGGCCGATGCCTACCTCAATATCGGCTGGTGCCAATACCACCTCACGGAACTTGCCGAGGCCTATACCGCGTTCAGCAAGTCTCTGGAAGCGTACGACCTCTTAACGGACAGCGAAGGGGCCTGCAAAGCCCTAAATGCCATAGGCGCGTATTTCCATGAAATATCTCAGCTCGACAAAGCCATAGACTACTATATGCAGAGCCTGGATCGGGCCAGGAAATACAAGCTTCAGTATAGAGAGCTTGTAGCCATGACCAATATCGGCGAATTGTGCTTGAGCCTCGGCAATCCCAAGGAAGGGCTCGATTACCTGCTCAAGGCCTATGAATTGCAGAACGATCAGATATTGCCCGAGCTGAGCACGGTCATACTCCTCAATATCGCGCAAGCCTTCCTCGAGCTGGGGAATTTCTCGCTGGCTCAGGAATTCGGCGAGAAGGCTTACGTGATCAGCACGGAGGCGAAGGACCTCGTGAATGCCGCGGAAGTGAAGGAAGTGCTCGCGCGCATAGCCATAAGCGAAGAGAAGTACGCTGAGGCCGAACAGCACCTGAAGGAAGCGTTGCGCTTGGCGAGCAAGACCGAGAGCCCGCGCCTGCGCGGGCAGCTCCTTATAGCGCACGGAGAAATGCTGCTCGAGCGAAACCGAGTGGAAGAAGCGGTCGGCTCGCTGCATGAGGCGATAGAGCTCTGCGAAACGACTAAATCCAAAAACAAGCTCTACAGGGCGTATGAAAATCTCGCGCGGGCCATGGAAACGCTCGGTGACTATCCCAAGGCCCTTGACGCCTATAAGAAATACTCCCATTTCCGTACCGAGGTGCTGCGCGAGGATACCGCGCAAAAAGTGCGTAGCATTCAAGTGCAGGCCGAAATCGAGCGCGCCCAGCAGGAGGCGGAAATTTACCGCTTGCGCAATACTGAGCTCAAGGAAAAGACCGACGCGCTCGAGCAGATGAACAGGCAGATCGTGTCGATATCGGAAATCGGCAAAAAAGTAACCTCGAGCCTAAACTTCAAGGCGATTTTCTATACGCTCTACGAGAACCTGAAGCAGCTGATATCGTACGATTTCTTCGGTATAGCCTTGTATGAGGGCGAGCGCAATGAGCTCGTATACCGCGTTTTTTACGAGGACGGCGAGATCAAGCATGGCCGGAGCATACGCGTCGACGCCGATAATTCGTTCACCGCATGGTCCTTCCAGAACCGCAAGCCAGTCCTTATCGAGCATAAAGACGAAGAGTACATGAAGTACCTATCGCGCCCCTCTAAGACCATGGGCAGCCCTTGCCAATCTATCGTAAGCCTGCCCCTGATGATCGAAGACCGTATACTCGGTTGCTTTATGGTGCAGCATGGCAAAGCGCGGGCGTATAGCGATAGCCATATGAAGCTCCTCGAGGCCCTTGCGCCTTACATAGCCATCGCCATAGAGAATTCCCTGATCCATGACCGCCTGCAGGAACTCAATACGGCCTTGTCGGAAGAGAAGCGGCGCATGGAGCGCGCCACGCTGAAGATAAGCCATTTGGCAAACCACGATACCCTTACCGGCCTGCCCAACCGGCGCCTGCTGTTCGAGCTGGTCAATAAGGCCATTGAGAGCGCTCACCGCACGGGGGACAAGCTGGGCGTGGCTTTTCTCGATTTGGACGACTTCAAGCCGGTGAACGACCTCTACGGCCACGCCGCGGGCGATTCGGCCCTCGTGGCTATGGGCGAGCGTTTGAAATCGCTGCTGCGCGCTTCGGATATCGTGGCCCGGGTGGGCGGAGACGAATTTATAGCGGTATTCACCAACGTCAAGGATAAGGATGCCATAGAAGCTACGGCCCATAAGCTCCTCGAAGGCTGCGCCGCGCCATTGAGCTTCGCGGGCAATACCCGCAGCTTCGCCTTCTCAATGGGCATTGCCATGTATCCTGACGACGGGCTATCCATAGACGACTTGATAAACAAGGCGGACGCCGCCATGTACAGCGTTAAGCGCGGAGACAAGCATACCTTCGCGTTTACGGGCTAAAGCGCCGCCTCGATTGACACTATATGCCTCCCATGCTATGTTTTTTCGCGCTTAACGTCGAACCGCCGCCGCAAAAAGGCTCGAAAGCCCGACGCGGTTTTACATAATCAGCACTTCCAGGAAGGATTCGATGGCATTCAAGAACGATAAGCAACAGCAGCCGTCCTCCGGCGAACGCGCCCCTAAAACCCGTCACGGCAATCCCTTCGTATATTTCGGGACGATAGCGATACTGATCATCACGGTCATCGCCTTCGTCGTTGCACCTTCCCTTGGCTCGGGCGCGGGAGATGGCGATACCCTAAGCTTCGGCAGCTGGGACGGCAAGTCCATAGCCTTCGCTCAGGGCAGCTATTTCGCCGAGCAAGTCCAGGCGGTCAAGACTCAGTTGGAATCCCAGGGCTATAGCGATACCGGCGATCAGTTCTTCGCCTATCAGGTATGGCGCAGGGCGTTTGAGAATACGGCCATACACATGGCGCTGCTGAGCGAGGCGCAGGCGAGCGGCATAGCGGTGAGCAACAGTTTCCTCGACGCTCAGATGGCCTCCCACCCCGCCTTCGTAGAGGACGGCGCTTTTTCCCGGAGGAAGTTCCGCGAAGCGAGCACCGCGACAAAGGCGAGCATACGCGCGGAGCTTCGCGATAGCGCCATCAAAGAGCGCTACGTAGCCGATGCCGTTTCCATAGCGCCCAGCGCCGCGGAAAAGCTGTTTATCAAGAATATGGCCCAGCCGGAGCGCGCCATCGAATACGTGGCCTTCCCCTTCTCCGCCTATCCCGACAGCGCCCGCCAGGACTTTGCCCGCGCCAACGCCGGGCTCTTCGGAAAGACTTCGCTGTCGAAAGTGACCATCACCTCGAGCGCCAAAGAGGCCGCCGAGATATTGGCGAAGGTTCGCGGCGGCAGCCTGAGCTTCGAAGACGCGGCTAAGAATTATTCCAAAGATCAATACGCTTCCCGCGGCGGGGATATGGGCGAGCGCTATGCCTGGGAGCTTAAGGCCGATTTCAAGGATGCCTCAGCCCTCGACGCCGTAGTGGCGTTGGCCGCGGGCGCCGTCTCCGACGCCTATGAGACTTCAACCGGCACCTGGTCCTTCTACCGCGCCAATCAGGCCGCCGCGCAGCCTGACTTCGCCTCGACCGATCTGGTCAAGAGCGCCGGCGATTATATCAACCGTTTCGAAAAAGGACTCGTAGAGGATTACTTCCTCAAGAGCGCCGCGGACTTCGTAAGCGCCGCCGGATCCGATTTCGGCTCGGCCGCGGCCTCAAAGAGCCTGACGATAAAGTCAACGGCTCCTTTCCCCCTCAATTACGGCGGCGCTCTCGATCTTGGGTACTTTTCACTCTTCAACACCCTCGATGCGAGCAATAATCCCGAGCTTAACGGGGCTGACCGCAATGAAGGCTTCCTCCAGGAGGTATTCTCTCTCGGTTCCGGCCAACTCTCGAAGCCTCTCGTGCTGAACGATAATGTCCTGGTATTCAGGGTATCGGAGATACGCAGCGCGGAGGAAAGCACGCTGGGGCTCATCGAAGCCTATTATCCAAGCGTGCTGCAGGAGAGCCTTAGCCGCGATTTGGCGAGCGGTATCATGAAGAATCCCAAGCTCAAGGATACTTTCCTCGATACCTTCCTGCGGGTATTCGCGAGTTCTAGCGCCAACTGATAGCGCGATGAATGATGAAGGCCCCCGGATCGTTGAGACGGACGGGGGCCTTTCTGTCGCCTGCGGCCCGCTGTGGCTCTATTCCCGGCGCGCGCCAGAGCGGGCGGCGCGGCGCATAGCCGATTCGGCCGAACTCCAAGGCTCAACGCTCTATATCGTGCCGTCTCCCTGCCTGGGATACGGCCTAGACGGCCTCCTTGAAAAGCTTCCCCATGACAGCGCCCTGCTCTGCATAGAGCTCGATCCGCGCCTTACAGCGCTCTGCGGATCCGCGCTAAGGCCGTATCGCGGCTTATCCCGTATCGCTTTCGTGGATGAGGCTGCTCCGGGCCTGGCGCTCTTGAAGGCGCTTAAGGCGGCCAGAGGGCTCGGGCGCTTCAGGCGCGTGACGAAGCTGCGCCTAAGCCAAGGCGAAGAGCTGCATGCTGCTGCTTACCAGGGGATCATAGCCGCGCTGGAAGACGATCTGTCCATGTTTTGGCGCAATAAGCTAAGCTTGGTGCGCATGTCCAGGCTCTGGACAAAAAATTTCTTTTTCAATATCGGCGCTATGGACTGGACGCGCGTGCTCGCCTCTCCGTTGCCGAGCGCCCGGGCCGTGGCCGTGTGCGGCGCGGGCACGACGCTCGATAAGGCGCTGCCCTTCCTCCGAGGGGCCGGCCGGGAACTGCATATTATGGCCTGCGACACCGCCGCCGGGGCCTTGGCTAAGGCCGGCGTACGGGTGGATTCAGTGGTGTGCCTCGAAGGCCAGGTGTACAACGTGGCCGATTTTTTGCCGCTTGAACGACGGCCGCTCCTATCGTTCCTAGACCTGAGCGCCCACCCTTCCAGCTATCGCGCCGTGGAAGGCCCCCTCTGCCTCCTGGCGAGCCGCTGGATGGATACGGCTCTCCATGGCCGCTTCGCGTCCAGCGGGCTGCCCTGCCTGGTCGTCGACCCGCTGGCTTCGGTGGGGGTACTGGCGCTGCATCTGGCAAGGCGGCTGTTTTCCGGGCCTATCTTCCTGGCGGGCCTGGACTTCGGCTACCCGCAGGGCAAGACCCATTGCCTGGGCAGCCCCAACGATATAGCGGAGCGCGGGCGCGAGACGCGCCGCTACAAGGCCGACGGGCGATGGCGGACGAGTTTCCGCGAGGGCGCAGCGCGCCTGAGTTCTGGCTTCCTGAGCGACCCCGCGCTAAGCCTGTACGCGAGCCTGGCTTCACGGGAGCTAAGCGCCTTGGAAGAAGGCCGCGTAGCCTATGACCTGCGCCAGGGTTTGGGCGCCGCCCTGCCCGCTATCGCTATAGATTTCGAAGGCGCGCGGCGCATACTCGCCGCTTCGGCCACGGCAACGGCGCGGCAGGTAGATCGGAAGAGCA
>JBGSKZ010000797.1:0-4295 GCA_041741035.1 Treponematales bacterium | reverse complement strand
GGGGTGCACGCGGCCACCCAGGCCGGCGGCAACGCGGCCATAGACCCGCCGGACGGCAAGGCCTACAGCAACGTGGGCCTGCGCCTCTATAAGGCGCGCGAGCTGGCGGCCGCGATCGAATATATACGGAATCATTACTGGTCGGCGGAGGGCGGTTACGCCATACCCGGCAATGACCCCGAGGGAGGGGAATTCGCCCTGGACAACGCGGACGAGCTGCTCGCTTCGCAGGGCAAGGCGCGCCTGCTCTATATAGCGAGGCCCGAGGAGCTGTCTCCCGTAAAGGCCTTCGGCGACTTGAGCCGCTTCGAGCGCGATATAGAGCTGGTGTGGGGCGACCGGGCGCTCTTAGCCGAATAGGGGCTTGGGCTCGGCGAAGTGGTAGCCCTGGCCGTAATCGACGCCCAGGGTGATGAGCTTGTCCATGATAGCCTCGTTCTTGACGAACTCCGCTATGGTCTTCAGGCCCATGACATGCCCTATGGAGTTGATGGAGTCCACCATGGTGTAGCTTACTAGGCTCTCGTCTATGTTCTGCACGAAGGAGCCGTCGATTTTCACGTAATCCACGGGCAGGTTGCGCAGGTAGCCGAAGGACGAGAAACCCGCCCCGAAGTCGTCGAGAGCGAAGGTAAAGCCCTCGCCGCGCAATTGGTTTATGAAGCGCGTGGCGTAGGATAGGTTCTGAATGGCGGCGGTCTCGGTGATCTCGAAGCAGAAATCCTCCGCCGACAGCGCGTACTTCTTCAGGAAGTACAGGATGGTGTCCACGAGGTCGTTGTCCAGTAGCGATGGGCCGGAGAGGTTGATCGAGAATATGCCCTCGATAAGCGGCGATTTCTGATCCTGGAGCATGCGGAAGGCCCTCATGGAGTTTTCCACCACCCAGCGATCTATCTGCGGCATGAGGTTGTAGCGCTCCGCGGCGGGTATGAAGTCGTTGGGCCTTGCTATGCTGCCGTCCTCGTTGACGAGGCGCAACAGCACCTCCAGCTTGGGACGGTCTTTGCCGGCGAGGTCCAGCGGCACGATTGGCTGCTGGTAGAGTATGAAGCGGTTTTCCTCCACGGCCCGGTTTATCTTGCCTATCCATTCCATGTCGCCGCGCCGGCGGGTAAATTTGGAGTCCTGCGCCTGGAACACCGTGGTCTTGCTGCCGCCTTCTTCCTTGGACAGGTGGCAGGCATCGTCGGCCGCGGCCAGCACGGCGTGTATGTCGCCCACCTCGCGGTCTATGGGCACGATGCCCACGCTTAAGGACAGCGGGAAGGTAAGGTTCTGCCATATGAAGCGCTGGCGCTGTATGGCCGCCTGCAGCCGCGTGGCAACGTTGGGGCTGTCCGTAGTGTCGCAGTTCATAAGGATGACGGCGAATTCGTCTCCGCCTATGCGCGCGGAAATGTCCTGGCGCTGGATGTTGGTCTGTATATGGCTGGCCACCTGCCGCAAGAGCTCGTCGCCGGCCATGGTGCCGCAGGTATCGTTCACCGCCTTGAAGCGGTCCACGTCCATGACGATGAGGCTGTGCGAGCCGCCGGTGAGCTTCACGTTCTTGATTATTTCGCCCAGCTTGTAGCCGAATTCCTCGCGGTTCGACAGGCCGGTGAGATTGTCGTGGCTGGCCTGGTAGTTGAGCGTATCCGACAGGCGCTTGAGCTCGGTTATGTCGCGCAGGGTTATGACATAGCCTTCCGTGGCGTTTTCCCGCTCGTGTATGCGGGTTATGGACCCGTCCACCACGAGGCTTTGGCCGAGGGCGTTGCGTACCGTCACCTCATTGAAGAACAGGGGCTGGTCGCTCGTGAGGGTTACCCCCGAGAGCAGGTCCTTCTGCGTCTTGGAGTCGGCCAGGGTAAGGAACTGCGAGATATTCTTGCCGCGAGCCGCGCCTTCCTTGAAGCCCGAAATATCTTCCGCCACGGGGTTCATGAACTGAATGGTAAGGTCGATATCCGTGGCTATGATGCCGTCGTTGATGGAATGGAGTATGGCGCTGAACAGCCGTTCCTGGCGGGTAAGCTTGCCTTCCATGCCGTGCTTGTACAGGGCTATGTCTATGGTGGTATAGAGCTCGCGCTCTTTGAAGGGCTTGAGTATGTAGCCGTAGGGCTCGGCTTCTTTGGCGCGTTCCAGCGTCCGTTCGTCGGTGAAGGCGGTAAGGAATATGAAGGGTATGTCTTTGCTGGCTTTTATGGTTACGGCGGCCTCTATGCCGTCCATCTTGCCGCCTAGCATGATATCCATGAGTATGATGTCGGGCACGAGCTCGAGAGCCATGCTGACGGCGCTCTCTCCGTCCCCCGCCATGCCTACCACCGTGTAGCCGAAGCGCTCGAGGCGTCGTTGGAGGTCAATAGCGATTATTTTCTCATCTTCTACGATAAGTATGCGCTCGTTATTCATTGATAGGCTCCATACCTCAAGCTTCCTGGTTTAGAGTATATGCATATACCGGAGGATTTCGAGGGCAATACTTGAAATAATGCCTAAAATACCGCTCGCGCCGCCGCGCCTAGCGCGCCTGAACCGAGGATGATCCAGAGCGGGTTGACTTTGGTAAAGGCGGACGCGAGGAAAGCGGCCACGGAAAGCGTAAGGGTAGTCCAGGAAAGCGCCGCCTGGGGCGCGAAGGACCACACGGTCATGGCTATGAGGCCTATCGTGCCCGTTTTGAGCGCCTCCGTAAGCTTGCCCCCGCTCCGTATTTTCCCGTGGGCGAGTATGGCGATCGCGAACGATACGGCCAGCGGTACCGTAACGACCGCGAGCGTAGCCAGCAGGGCGCCCCAAAATCCATAGAGCCTGAAGCCTACCAGCGTGGCCGTGTTGAGGGCAACCGGACCCGGCGTTACTTGCGCGACGGCTATGAGGTCTGCGAAAGCCTCGGGGCTCAGCCAGCCCTTATCCACTATGCTCGCCTTAATGACGCCTACTATGGTCCAGCCCCCGCCATAGGCAGCGGCGCCTATCTTCAGGAAGGTGAGCACGAGGGCTATCATGCGCCCCTGCCTTCCGCGAGCCGCGCTACGATGATGATGATAAAGAACACGGGCACGGCCCAGGGCCCCGCCAGTATGAGGGCAACGGAGCCGAGCAGGGTGAGCAGGGCCCTGCGCTTTTTCCATTTGCGTTTGCGTACCATGTTCAAGCCCAGGGCTGCTACCAGGCCCGGTACCACCGCGAAGGCTCCGTCCAGGAAGCCCCGCAGCAGGGGCTGTTGGCCCGCCGCGCCTATGAGCGAGCTAACGAGCAATATGGCGGCGAAGGGAGGCAGCAGGATGCCCGCCGCCCCGGCTATGAAGCCCTTTTTCCCGGCTACCCTGCCGCCCACGAAGGTGGCCGCGTTGAGGGCCATGGGCCCGGGAACGCTTTGGGCGGCGGCGAAGAGATCGTAGAATTCCGCCTCCGGCAGCCAGCCTTTTTTCTCTACGGCGCGCTGTATCACCGGCACCATGACATAGCCGCCGCCTATGGTAAGGGCGGATATGCCGAAGAAGAGGGAAAATATGGAGAAAAAACCCGGCGCGGGGCTCGCGCTTTCCGGCGGGCGCTCCGTTTCGGTTTGGCTCATGAAGGCTCCTTATCGCCTAACGCTTCGCGGAGTCCCGGCTCGTCGGGGGCGTCAAGGTATTCGCGCTCCTGGCCATGGCGCAGGTAGTGCACGAAGGCGCGCGCGGGGAGCCCGAAAATGCCGCTCGCGGCCTCGCGGTACAAGGACAGCTGAAAGGCGTGATACTCGGGTTCCATGCGTTTGTCCGTCTTGAAGTCTAGCACGCAGAGGCTCTGCGCGTCGCCGTAGACCACATCCATGGCGCCGCTTAAGAAGAGCGGGCGGCCGGGATGGCCGCTGCGGTACACGAAGGGATATTCCGTATAGAAGAAAGGCTGCCCCGGCCGGCCGGCCTCCGCGCCTTCGCGCGCTTCCTCCGCCGCCGCGTAGGCTTTTCGCAGTTCCTGCCCGCGTTCGGAGGCGAGGAAGCGCGATACCAGGGCTTCCGCTTCGGCGAGTATGTCCACGCGCTGGGCTGCGGGGAGCAGCGATAGTTTCTTGGCCAGCGCGGGAGCGGGCTCGAAGTCCTGCGCCTTGCCAGGTATGGCCAGTTCCAGCCATTCGTGGCATAGCGTGCCGAAATCGCTTTCCGTCCATGCATCGGCTTCGCGCGCTCTCTCTTCGCCTCCGCCCTCCTGGCTATCGCGGACCGGGCCGCCAAGCTTGGCGGACGGGGATTCGCTCTCGGCCCGGCGCGCGAAGGAGCCGGGTTCCGCGCCTTCAAGCCGCGCCTTAAGCAGGGCGG
>JBGSKZ010000796.1:0-1710 GCA_041741035.1 Treponematales bacterium | reverse complement strand
CCGGTCATGGCGTGGGACTTGGACAGCCCGCGTACGACCACGCAGCGCCCGTAGAGCTCGGGCAGGGAAGCGGGGCTCGGCGCGTCGGGCAGGTAGCGTATGGCGCGGTACACCTCGTCGGAGAGTACCCACACGTCGGAGCGGCTATGGAGGACCGAAGCGAGCGCTTCGAGCTCGGCCGCGCCGTATACGGCGCCGGTGGGGTTGGAGGGCGAACAGAGTATGAGGAGCTTAGTGCGGGGGTTCAAAGCCTCGCGCAGGGCGCCGGCCGAAAGCTTATAGCCGGAGTCGGCGTCGGTGGGCAGGAGGACGGGATGGCCTCCGGCGAGCTTTACCTGCTCGGCGTAGCTGAGCCAGGCGGGCACCGGTATGATGACCTCGTCGCCGGGGTCGACGAGGGCGAGGATGGCGCTCGTAAGTGCGCTCTTGGCCCCCGGGCTTACCATGAGCTGCTCGGGGGCGTAGGATAGGCCGCCGTCGGAGCGGTAGCTATCCGCGGCCGCGGATCGGAGCTCGGCTATGCCCGCAACCGGGGTGTAGCGGTCGGCCCCGGACAGGGCCAGGCGGCCCGCGGCTTGCAGCACCGCCGAGGGAGGCCTAAAATCGGGTTCGCCCACGGTGAGGTCGATGATATCGGCTCCGGCGGCCTTAAGTTCGCGGGCGCGCTGGTTCATGGCTATAGTGGCTGAGGGCTGTAAGGCCCCGGCCCTGTTGGATAAGGATGGCATAGGGCCAAGCGTATAGCAGGGCGCCGTGTTTTTGCAAGAAGTAACGTTGATAAAGACGAGCGGAGGGCGATATACATGAAGAATCTCAGGCTTACCGGGTCGAAAGAGGGCAGCGCGCGCAGCGTCGTGGAAGTGGGCGGCGTACGCATAGGCGAAGGCCTCGTCGTTATAGCCGGCCCCTGCGCGGTGGAATCCGAGGACCAGCTCATACGCACGGCGGTGGCCGTGAAAGAAGCCGGCGCGACCATGCTCCGCGGCGGCGCCTTCAAGCCCCGCACCAGCCCCTACGCCTTCCAGGGCCTGGGCCTTAAGGGCCTTAAAATCCTGGACAAGGCGAGGCGCGAGACGGGCCTTCCCATCGTCACCGAGGTAATAGATACCCGCGACGTGAGCTGGGTGGGCGAGTACGCCGACATACTGCAGATAGGCGCGCGCAATATGCAGAACTTCTCCCTCCTGCGCGAGGCGGGAAAATCGGGCAGGCCCATTTTGCTCAAGCGCGGCATGTACTCCACGCTGGAGGAATGGCTCAACTGCGCCGAGTACATACTGGCCGAGGGCAACGCCCAGATCATACTCTGCGAGCGCGGCATACGCAGCTTCGAGACTTTTACCCGCAACACCCTGGACTTGAGCATCATACCGGCGGCGCGTTCCATTACCCACCTGCCGCTCATGGTGGACCCCTCGCACGGCACGGGCGTGCTGGGCCTCATAGAGCCCATGAGCCTGGCCGCCGTGGCCGCGGGCGCAGACGGCCTGGAGATTGAGGTGCACATAGACCCCTCGTCGGCCTTAAGCGATAAGGATCAGCAATTGTCGCCGGCCGCATTCGCCAGGCTCATGCGCAAGATCACGGCCCTGAAAGCGGCGCTTATGGAAATCGACGAGGACGAGGATCAAAGGGAAGCGAAGGGGGCGGACAGGGCCGCCGCGTTGGCGGCGGAAGGCGCGTCGCGGTGAGCGGCGCGGTGAGTGGCGC
>JBGSKZ010000795.1:0-1110 GCA_041741035.1 Treponematales bacterium | reverse complement strand
GCCCGCCGCCGCCCTGCGGGAACTCCTGGATAACGCCCTGGACGCCGGGGCGCTGAACATACGAGTCGAGCTGGAAGGCGGCGGCATCGAGGGCCTCCGGGTAGCCGATGACGGCTTTGGCATGGGCAAAGAGGATATCGCGCTCTGCGCCCTGCCCCACGCCACCTCTAAGATACGCGACGCCGACGACCTCTTGCGCCTTTCCACCCTGGGTTTCCGCGGCGAAGCGCTCGCCTCTATGGCCGCTGTGGCGGATTTAAGCATAACGAGCGCTACGGAGGACGACCAAGCCTGGCGCTTAAGCGCCTCGCCGGGCAAGGACCTGCGTGTAGAGCCTTCCCGAGGCTCTCGCGGCACCACGGTGCAGCTCCGCGAGCTCTTTTCGTCCTTTCCCGCCCGCAGGCAATTCCTGAAGCGCCCGGCGGCGGAAAGCGCTGCCTGCAGGCAGGTGTTCATAGACAAGGCCCTCCCCTTCCCCGAGCGTTCCTTCCGGCTCAGTTCGGGGGATAAGAACCTGCTCGCGCTCAAGGCCACGGAGCTCGTGACGCGGGTGCTCGAGGCTACGGGCATAGAACAGCCGCCCTCTTTCTTCCGCGAGCTCCTTGCCAGCGGCCCGGGTTTCAGCGCGCGGGTCGTGGCGGGCTCGGCCTCCATATACCGCAACGATAAGAAGCATTTACAGGTTTTCGTCAACAAGCGGCGGGTACAGGAATATGGGATAGCGCAGGCCATGGAATACGCTTATCGGGGCGCTCTGCCCGGGGGGGCTTATCCTTATGCCTATGCCTTCATAGAAGTGGATCCCGCGCTTGCCGACTTTAACATACATCCGGCTAAAAAAGAGGTACGGCTACGCAATCTGGAGGATATACGCCGCGGGCTTATGAACGCTATACGGGGCTATATGGGCAGCCAGGCCCGCAACGCCTCTGCCAGCATACTCTTAGACGGCGCTTCCCGAGCGCCGGAGGCCCTTGGGCCTGAGCTGGAAGGCTTTAAGCGGCCGGTTTACCGGGACGAAGCGACCGGCTCGGCCGAGGCGCAATCCACCGTGTGGGCTCAGGGCTACGGCCACGCTATAGGCGGCGGCCGGGAAGCCCCGTATACGGC
>JBGSKZ010000794.1:0-4386 GCA_041741035.1 Treponematales bacterium | reverse complement strand
GGCCGACGAGCAGGGCGTTCACGCCGAGCGACGCAAGGGAATCCAGCCGTCGCGTCAGCTCCCGCAGGCGCGGTTCCCCGCCGGGAGCCGGCTGGCCGTCGCTATGCGAGGGCGAGTCGCAGTACCCGAGCGCGTATACATGGTAAAAAAAAGCATTCCGTATCCAATGGCCCATCGTGCCCTCCAAGAAATAGCTGGTATATACATACCGGTAGGTATAATTGTGATAATGCTAAAGGCCGCTCGGGCGAGCTGGCGAACTGGCCGCTCGGTCGCGCCGGTCAGCCGTGCCAATCGGGGCCGCCGACCATCCGGGCCGCTCGGGGCCGCCGGTCGCCCGGAGGCGCAGAAGAGCGCCGGGCGTTATGAGAAGATGCCGTGCATGAACTGATGTAAAATGCGGCGCAGTTCCGCCTCTCCCAGGCTGAGGTCTCCGCGCAGTTCCGAGGCTATATAGGCGTCGAGGGTGCCGAGAAAGGACGCGGCATAGGCCTTGCTTCTGCCGCGCATATTGCCGTGCCGCTCTTCGGCCTCGCGGAAGAATCCCTCCAGGGCTTCACGTAACGCCAGGTTAAAGGTTCCCGCGGCCAGGCAGGCCTCCGAGGATGGCGGGCCGAAGCTCAGGGAGAGGCGGAGACGGGCGAAGACGGGGTCGTCCCTGCTGGCCTGCAGGAGCGCGAAGCTTATGCGCTCAAGGCCCAGGCCGACGTCGGCGGCGCTACCCATCCCCGCCTTGGCGGCGCGGAGGAAGGGCTCGCCCCGCTCGGCTATGAGAGCATCCAAGAGGCCGCGTTTTGCGCCGAAGTAGTGGTACAGGGTAGGTTTCGTCACCTTGGCGGCTTCCACGATCTCGGATACGGACACGGCGTCGTAGCCCCGCTCCGCAAAGAGCAGTGACGCCTTCCTGAGCAGCGTATTCCTGTTGTCGGCCTCTAATTCCATGAACGCAGTATACCGATTGGTATACTGCGCGTCAAGCGAGCTTCTTGGCGGCGCGTTTCTTGGCCAGGAAGGCGGCTATAGTATCGAGGGGCGCGGGCTTATGGAAGAAATAGCCTTGCATGAAGCCGCATTTGCGCTCATTGAAGTAATCCCACTGCGCCCGGGTCTCTATGCCCTCGGCCACGATGTCCAGCTGGAGGCTGTGGCCGAGGTTGATGATGGCGTTGACCACCTTCTCGTTCTGGGGCTCGGCGAGATTCATGACGAAGGATATGTCGATCTTGAGCGCGTCGACGGGCAGCCTTGACAGGTACGAGAGCGAGGAATATCCGGTGCCGAAATCGTCCACCATGAATGCCACGCCGGGAAGCCGGCGCTTGATCTCGTTTATCTTCTCGATGGCGTCCTTGGTGCTGTGCATGATGGTGGACTCGGTAAGCTCGATCTTGAGCTTGGACGGCGATAGGCCCGAACTGCGCACGATGCCTTCCAGCACGTCGACGAAGCCGGGCTGCTCGAATTGCCTGCTCGACACGTTCACCGACACATAGATGCCTGGAAAGCCTTTCTGATGCAGGCGATGGGTATCGTAGCAGGCGCGGCGCATGACCCACTCCCCGAGCGCCACGATCATGCCGTTTTCCTCGCTTATCGGTATGAATACCGAAGGGGCTATATGCTCGCCATTGAGCCTCTGCCAGCGGGCCAGGGCCTCCATGCCGCGCAGCTTGCCGTCGCTGCCCACGATGGGCTGGTAAAAGAGCTTGAAGCCGCCGCTGCCGAGCGCCGTCTTTATTTCCTGCTCTATGCGCCAGCGCTCCGTGGCTTTCTCCGAAAACTCGGGGTCGTAGAGCGTGTAGCGGTTCTTGCCGTCCTCCTTGGAACAGTACATCGCTATGTCGGCGCTTTTGGTGGCTTCTTCCAGGGTGCGCCCATGGTCCGGTATGATGGCCACGCCTATCGATACACCCACGCTTACCCGGCTCCCGGCGGTCTTCACTTTGGACCGGAGTATAAAGGGCTCGGCGACGCTGGAGAGTATGCGCTCGGACACCACCACGCTGTCGTTGATATCCTTTATGCTGGAAAGGATGATGACGAATTCGTCGCCGCCGAAGCGATAGGCCACGTCCCGCTCGCGCAGGCACACGCGTATGCGGCGGGCGGTTTCGATAAGGATCTCGTCGCCCGCGTCATGGCCGAGCGTATCGTTTACCTGCTTGAAGCCGTCAAGGTCCAGAAACAGCACCGAGCCCCTCAGCGCCTGCCCCTGCTCGAGGCTTTTAAGGAGCAGGTGCATTTCCTCATTGAACAGGTCGCGGTTGCCCAGGCCGGTGAGCTTGTCGTGGTAAGCCAGGTGCCGCAGCTTGCGCTCCAGCATTTTTCGCTGGGTAATGTCGCGTATGATGCAGGTGAGGGTGCGACCGAGGTAGTCCTTCGAGTTGCCGAAGGACATCTCCATGGGGGCTACGCCCCTGTGCTTGGTCTTGCCCAGGAATTCAAAGGTGCGCTTAAGGCCGAGGGCGAGCCTGTCCTTGTCATCCACATAGAAGTATTTAAGGAACTCGCTTTCATGTTTGCTAAAGACTTCCGGGGGGAAGAGCACGCTGAAGGGCTTGCCCAGCACGTCCTCGCGCTCGAAGCCGAAGGTATTCTTGACGCCGGAATTGGCGAAGATAATCTTGAAATCCGCGTCCAGCCGGAAAATAGCCTCGGTGATGGTCTCGGACAGGGCCACGTAATGCTCTTTGCTCTCTTTGAGCTGCTGTATCAGGGAATGGTCGAAGGACAGATCCCGTATGAGGGCTATGACCGCGGATTCGCCGCGCAGATGGATAGCCGACAGGATGCAGTCCATCGACAGCACCTGGCCGTCTTTCCGTTGGCCCCTGAAGGCGAGTATATCCTCGCTCTCGGCCTGGCGGCTCAGGCTGCCGTGTATAGAGAATTCCGCCAAGCGCTCATGGAAGGCGCCCCGGTACGCGTCAGGCAGCAATTCGTATATGGGCTTGCCTAGCAGCTCGCCCCTCGCATAGCCGAAGGTAACGTAAAAAGCCTGGTTGGCCTCGAGTATGACTCCTGCCTGGGACATGATAAGCACGGAATCCGATACGCCGTCTAAGAGTATTTCCAGGCTGGCGCTCGATTCTTCGGCGCCGTCTTCAAGCTTGAGGGCATAGCCCTGTACGATGCGCTCGAGCAATTGGGAAAATATGGACTCCCCGGTATCGGTAAGCACGCCGCCAAGGGGAGCGGTTTTGCCGTTGTTCATGGCGGGAGCCAATTCGTGGATGGGCGAGGAAAGCATGCCAGACAGCCTGTTCGGCATCTGATCGTTATCTGAGGATTCCAGAGATTCAAGCAAATCGACCATATCCATACTTTTTTGCATCGGGGAACCTTATTCCTCTCAGCACTTTGTCTTATGGAGGGATTGTAATGCAAATATTCCCATTTATCTAGGGCAAATATCCCCCATAGGCAAAAAGGGCGCTCAGGTCCTCGTGACCCGCCCTCCGCCCGCGCCTGCGTCCCGCCGGTCTGCCTCGAGTAGGGCAGCGGCTTTTTCGGCCAAGGCATGGCGGTCGGCCATGACGGCGCTTATATCGGCTCTGCCTTCCTTAAGCGCGGAGGCGATACGCTGGAGCTCCTCCGCTATGGCCTCCCGCTTCCTGCGAGAGCACCAGCGGGCCACGAAGGCGAGCGCTTCGTCCGAGCCGAAAACGCCGGCGGCTATCGCTTCGGCGCCGCTCGAGTCCACGGCCCTCCTGGCTATGGCTTCCGGCAGCCTCTTGAACTCGTCGAAAGGCTTGCCCGCTTTCACGAGCGCGTCGAAGGCCTGCCGCTTTACGCTGTACACCTGGCTCAAGTATACCGAGCGTATCAGTTCGCTTCCCTCCGGGGAGAGGGCAAGCGCATCCCTCCTCAGCGCCTGGAACAGGCTCTCGTACGCCTCATCGTTGCGCCGCAGGAACTCGTCCGGACCGTCCGCGGCGTTGGCTGCCGAAAGTCTCCCGTCCTCGAAGACCGAGGCCGGCAGATACGGGTAAATCCGCTGCGGATCGAAGGAATGGGGGGCTTCGACCCGTTCCTGTATGCCCGTGGCCGTACGCGCCTGCCCGCGGTAGAGGAAGAGGGAGCCCAGCATGGCGCCAGGCGTCTTTATGACCAAATGGTTCTGGACTAGCAATTGGGCGTCTTTATCGGAAAGCATATTCAAAAGCTCGTAGATAGGAAGATAGAGCCCTTCCCGGCGTGAGGGATACTTGAAAGCCCTGGACGCCCAGTAGCTATCGGGCGCTTCCATCCGCAGGGCCGCGGATAGAGTTACCATCGTTCCTATGGCGTCAAGCGCGTCCGTATCGCCGGCGCGGGCCAGCGCGCGGGCGAGCGCCTGCGGATAGCGCAGGCTTGAGTACGCGCTGCCTTCCCGGAACGCGCCGC
>JBGSKZ010000793.1:0-2583 GCA_041741035.1 Treponematales bacterium | reverse complement strand
GTGGCAGCGGCGCCCTGCGAGGCGTCGGCCGGCTCGGCGCGGATGCTTGCCGCGCCTATAAGGTCGAAGCCGTTGCGTACCGCGGTCGCGCTGAGCTGAATGACGATATCGGCCTTGGCCTCTTCCGTGGCCTGCACGAGCCGGGTCTTGGCCTCGAGCTCCAGCCCGAGGAAGAGGGCCAAGGCCTCGAGCTTGGCCTGGTTCGGCGAAGCTCGCTCCGCCGCTATGAAGACGCTGCGGGGGGCCAGGCCGCCCACGCTCTCCGTCTGGCTGAGCACTTTGCTTTGTGCCCAAAGCGCGGGAGTCGAACAGAGCGAAAGCGCGAGCGCTATAAGAGCCGGCAGTATAGCCGGCGCGCGCCTGATAAGGCGGGTCACGGCAACCACCTCAATTTGTGGAGCCAGGCGTTTTCACGCCGTTGTGCGCTCAAGACGAATAAGTTGTTTTCAGTGGCGGCGGTAGTGCTGGAATCGGTTACGAAAACGGCGAAAGGCGCGCCGCCGAGCGTGCGGTCGAACGCGTAGCTGAGGCCCCGCACGTCGCCTATGTAGGAACCGCGTCCGGCCGATACGAGTATGGTATTTCCCCGCACGAATAGGCGCTGGAAGCTGAAATCGGAAGGCAGCGGCGGCGGCAAGAGCGTCGTCGGAGCGTTGAACGAGCCCGGCGCGGTGTAAGGCGTTACGCCGCTGAAGCTAAGGGTAAAGCGCGCGCGACCATCAGCCTCATAGATAGGATCGAAGGCCACGATGCCGTAGAGCTCGGGTACCGTAGGGTCAAAGCCGAGGGCCCTAGCGAAACCGAAGGCCGACACAACAGGGTTTATAGTCGTTTCAGTATAAATATAGGGAATGTTTTCAAAGCTCGTAGGATTATGCAAGGCGGCATAAAGGTCGCTGGCGTTATGCCGCCAGACTAGGGCGGTAGCGCCATCGGGAAAGAGGTATACTGCCGAAGCGGAGCGCGTGCCGAAGAGCGCTGTAATTGAGTTTCCGCCTATAGTGGCCGTCGTTACCTGCCACTCTTCCGGCCCCTTTTCAGTTTCTCGGTTATCTATGCCCTCGGCCGCGTCGGTTAGGTAGGTACGCACCAGCTTCAATTCCGCGTCGTATTCGTTTACCCCGTCGCGGGCTATGACGAAGGCGCGGCCGTCCGTGGCCACGGCCAGGCCGAAGGGCTCGTCCAGCCCCTTTACGTATACGCTCTTCTCTATGCGCGGGTCGGCGTAGGAGAAGGCGGCGTTGGCCGCGCCCTGGGGCAGGGCTAGGGCGAGGATATCGCAGGATAGGGCGCTCGCTGCGATAAAAGCGAGGACAAGTGCGAGGGCAAGGGAGGCTGGAAGGCGGAGGCGCGCGGCGGGCTTTACCATGGTACTGCCAATTCCAGGCCCAGGCGGAGGCCCATGGGGCTCTGGCCGCCCTGCAGGGCGCCGAGGCTGAGGATTACCGGCGACACGAAACGAGCGTCGGCGGACAGGCTGAAGCGCGCGTTCGTCCAACGGAGGCCTAGGCCGCTTAGGTTGCGGAAGGCAAAGGACAGGCGGGCGTCGTCGCCCGAGGGCGAGAAGGCCAGCATGGTGTCCGCCGAGAAGCCGAAGGACAGGTAGGGCTGGATAAGCGAGCCGGGCATGAAGAAGCCCAGAGGATAGAATCTGCCGTCTGCCGCCAGAGCAAGGTCGGCGGAGCCGCCGGGAGCGTCCAGAAAGGGTTCCACGCCGAAGCGCAGGAACTCAGGGTATACATAGGGTATGAAGTACAGACCCGCTGAGGCATCGAGGCTGACGAGGTCGCGCCAGTAAAAGACTCGCGTGCCGGCTTCCGCTCCGAAGGGACGGTCCAGGCTGAGCCTGGCGAACCATTCAGGGGCCGGTCTGCGGGCAAGGGCCTTGAGCCGTAGTTCCGGTTCGAGGCCAGTGGCCGTAAATTCCAGGGAGCGTTCGTTGAAGCCTTCTTTGGATACGCGGAGGGAGAGAAAGGCTCCTTCCTTGGTGGCAAGGTCAAAGTAGCCTTCCTGAATGGTGCCAAGGTCCACAAGGCCGCGCTCGCCGTCGAATGCTTGAAGGAGGGCGCCCTCGTCGGCTGAGAGGAGCCGTATGGTGATAGGCGTGCCCAGCTCGATTACTTCCTCTACCACGACGGTTTCTATGATGATCTCTTCGCGCTCTATGAGCTGCACGGCCGTAGGCACGGGCTCCAAGGCTACCTTTATGCGCCCGGCTATATCGGCGCTCATCCGGTCTATAGTGTCGAAGATATCCAGGCCCGCCAACCCGGTTTCCTGGGCGCTTAAGGCCAGGGCCTCCGAGCTCGCGTCTATGGCGCGCACGCCTATGCGCAATTGCCCTGCCTCCAGCAGATAGAAGCCTATGACCGCCACGTCCGCCCCGGCGAAGCGCGCGGCCGCCAAGGCCGCCGATACCTCGGTAGCGGGCTCGGCAAGGAGTTCCCTCAGGCGGGCTATGGGCACGGCGGGGTAGCCTACGCGCTCGAGTTCCAAGGCCAGGCTGTCCGCAATGAGCCGCGCGTAACTGCTCGGAGCGCCGGAAAGCGGCACGAAATCGAATACGGCCACCCTGCGGGCAAG
>JBGSKZ010000792.1:0-7363 GCA_041741035.1 Treponematales bacterium | reverse complement strand
CCCGCGCCGCCTGTCTTGCGGCGGCCGCCCCACGCTGGCCTGCCCGCGCCGGGCCTATCTTTGACAGTTACGGACGCGACGTGGTACAACAGTGTGATAATGGAAAGCCGCCCCCTAATAGCGCAGAGCGATCAGTCCTTGCTTCTCGATGCGCATGACCCCGCGTTCGATGAGGCGCGGGCGGAGCTTTCCGCCTTCGCCACCCTGGAAAAGAGCCCCGAGCATTTCCATAGCTACCGCCTCGACGCCCTGTCGCTGTGGAACGCCGCGAGCGCGGGCTTGTCCCCCGACCAGGTCGTGGCCTCGCTCGCCCGCTGGTCCCGTTACGCGCTGCCTCCCTCCATGGAAAGCTCCGTGCGCGAAACCATGTCCCGCTTCGGCATGATCGTGCTCCGCGGGGGCGATGAGCCCGATACGCTCAGGCTGCTTTGCGACGATGACTTCGTGCGCCGGGAATTGGGTTCCAGCCGCAAGCTCGCCAAGTACCTCGTAGAGGAGGACGACGGCTTTACGCTGCGCCTTACCGACCGGGGCACGGTGAAGCGGGAGCTTATAAAGCTCGGCTGGCCGGCCCTGGACGAAGCGCCCCTGAGCGACGGCGATCCCCATGCCCTGGCTTTAAAGTCGCTGCACGCCAACGATCAGCCTTTCGGCCTCCGCGCGTACCAGGAAGACGCCGTGCGCGCCTTCGTGGGCAGGGGCGCGCCGGGCACGGGCTACGGCGTCGTCGTGATGCCCTGCGGCGCGGGCAAGACCGTCGTAGGCATGGCTATCATGGCCGCCATAGGCAGGAAGACCCTCATCGTTACCACGAACGTGGCCGCCGTGCACCAGTGGATGGACGAGCTTTTAGACAAGACCGATATACGGCCCGAGGACCTGGGCGAATATACCGGCGCGGCCAAGGACGTAAAGCCGGTAACCGTGGCCACTTATCAGGTGCTCACCTGGCGCCCCGACAAGGACGCCGATTTCCCGCATTTCAGCCTCTTCCGCCGCGAGAAATGGGGCCTCATCATCTACGACGAGGTGCACCTCCTGCCCGCGCCCGTATTCCGGGTAGTAGCCGAGATACAGGCCATACGCCGCCTCGGGCTTACGGCTACCCTCATACGCGAGGACGGGCTGCAGGAAGACGTGTTCAGCCTCATCGGCCCCAAGCGCTACGACGTGCCCTGGAAGGAACTGGAGGCCAAGGGCTTCATAGCCGAGGCCTTCTGCCGGGAGATCAGGGTGCCCATGAACGACCACGAGCGCCTGCGCTACCTAGCGGGAGCCCAGCGCGAACGCCACCGCATAGCCGCGGAGAACCCCCTGAAAAACCGGGTGGTACGGGAGCTTATCGACAATCACCCCGAAGACCTCGTCATGGTCATAGGCCAATTCCTCGAGCAGTTGCGGGTATTGGCTAAAGAGCTCAATGCGCCTATCATAACGGGGGTAACGCCCAACGCGGAGCGCGAGCGGATATACAAGGAATTCCGCGAAGGCCGCGTGCGGGTAATCGTCGTGTCCCGCGTAGCCAATTTCGCTATAGACCTGCCCGACGCGTCGGTGGCCGTACAGGTGTCTGGCACCTTCGGCTCCCGTCAGGAAGAAGCCCAGAGGCTCGGCAGGATACTCAGGCCTAAACAGAAGAATTCCTATTTTTATTCGCTCGTGTCCCGTTTTACGGTTGAAGAGGAGTACGCCGATAACCGGCGCCGTTTCCTTACCGAACAGGGTTATCGCTACACTATAGAAGCCTGGGAGGAGGGCGAATGGATGCCGACAGCCTAAAGCGCTGGAAAGACGCCTTGATAGCCGACAGAGGGGATGCTCTCATCGCCTCGGCGAGGCGCTGGTTCGGCCCTATACGCACGCCCTTTAACAAGCACGAGCTGCTTTCCAAGCTCGAGATTTATCTCAAGCGCCAGGACGTATGCGAGCGCGTCGTGCAGCTGCTCGATGCCAAGGATAGGCGTTTTCTCGCGCTGTTCAAGCGCGAGGGAGCCCTGCCCTCCAGGCTCCTGCTGGGCTTTCTCGCGCCCGGGGGCAGGTCGCCCGCGGCCTCGGTAGCGCCTTCGCCCGCCAGGCTCCAGGATCTGTGCGACCGTATGGTGCTCTACAGCTATAGCGACGATAAACATGAGCTCTGGTACGCGATAAGCCCGCCCTTGGAAGACGCCGTGCTGGCCGAGCTCAGCGACGCCGATTTAGCGCCTTCGCTATCCCTTGATGAGGAAAAGCCGGGGATAGACCCCTTGGCCGGCTTCTGCGCGCTGGTATCCGCCTGCGCCCAGGCCAAGCCCGCGTTCAAGAGCAGGGAAGCGCTATCCAAGGCGGCCATCGTCATGCTGCAGAAGACTGCGCCCTGGCTGCTCGAGGATAACGATAGGCTCAAGCTTTACCTCGACGCGCTGCGCGACGCGGGCGCCCTGGGGGACGACGAAAGCGGGAGGCCCGCCCTGGACCCCTGCGCGTTCTTAAAGCTTGCCGAGGACCTGGGCGAAGGCCTGGCGGCGCTGCTCATGATGAGTTCCGCCCCCGCCGACGCGGAGCTCGTGGCCTTGCGCTCGGCCATACTCATAGAGCTTATACGCACGCTGCCCCCGGGGGCGGCGCTGCTGCCCGAGGATTTGCGCTTCCTCGCGCTCGCGGCCACGATGAACCGCTATCGAGCCCTGCATGGCGGGCTGGAGGGGCAATCCATGGCCCTGCGGGCGAGCGAGCTCTGCGAGATACCGGAGCGTATCGTGGCTTCCTGCCTGCGCTTCGGCGTGTTTTCCGCCCAGGCCGACGGGCGGCTGGCGCTTAACGGCGCGGCGGCCGCCTTGCGACGCCGGCCTGGCTCCCGGCCCTCGCTCGTGGTGGAGGAATCGCAAGAAATTCGCATAGTGCCCGAGGCCGGCAGCCTGAGCAGGGCCTTTGTGGCCTGCGCCATGCGGCTGGAGGATACGGGGCTCATGTGGGCCGCGAGGCTCGATAAGAGCGCGGCCATGGCCGCCTTCGCCTGGGGCTTCAGCGCCGCTTCGATAACGGAGCGCCTGGAAGCCGAATCCGGCAAGAGCCTGCCGCAGAGCGTACGCTTCTCCCTGCATTCATGGGAAGAGGCCTCAAAGGGCGCAATTTTGCGCTCGGGTATCATCCTGACCCTGGACGACCATTACGCGGCCCTGCTCGAGAATACGCCCAAGGCCGGCTCGCTGCTGCGGGAAAAGCTGCGCGACGGGGTGTACCTGTTGGACGCGCCTAACATGAGGGAAGCCGAGAAAGCCCTTAACGCCCTGGGCATAGACGTGGACCTGCGCCTGGGCGGCGTAGGCGGCCTGCGCAACGCGGCGCGCTACAAGGCGGCGTCGCTGGCTTCGGCTTACGTGAACGCGTCCAGGGGCATGGAAGACTCCCTGCCAGCCCTTACGAGCGCGGAGGCGAGCAAGAGGGCTGAGGCTAAGCGCGCACGCGCCTCGCTCGTGGCGAGCCTGGTATCCAGCCTGAGCGCCCTGGACTTTTCCGCCGACGAGCGGGCGGCGCTGCTCGACCGCATACGTGCGGGCTTTATCCTGGATCCCGCGCAGCTCACCGTGGGCGACTGGTCGCAGGAAATCGTATGCGCGAGCGGCCTGGACTACCCCGCCAAGCTGCGCATCATCGAGCGGGCCCTCCGCGAGGGCCACGCGCTCGACCTGGGCTTTTCCGAGACCGACTCGTCGCGCAGCTTCATAGGCTGGCCGCTCGAGCTCAAGAAGCTGCCGAGCGGCCTGATGCTGAGCCTCCGCGGCGCGGGAGGCGATATATGGGAGATAGCCGTGAAGAGGATAGCCAAGACGCGGCTGATACATACCGATCTTTATGGAGACCACGATGGCAACGATGACTAAGGATTACAGCCCCGCGCAGCTTAAGCTGGCGGTGCTCATAGACGCCGATAATACCCAGTCGCGCATTACTGAGGGCCTGCTGGCGGAGGTGGCCAAATACGGCGTGGCCAGCGTTAAGCGCATATACGGCGATTGGACGACCACCAACCTCAAGCACTGGAAGGATAAGCTGCTCGAATACGCCATACAGCCTATACAGCAATTCTCCTACACGACCGGCAAGAACGCCACCGACAGCGCTATGATCATAGATGCCATGGATCTTCTGTACACGGAGAAGCTGGACGGCTTTTGCGTAGTGTCCAGCGACTCGGATTTCACGCGCCTGGCCGCGCGCATGCGCGAGGCCGGCAAGCTCGTGCTGGGCTTCGGCGAGCGCAAGACGCCCAAGCCCTTCGTGGCGGCTTGCGACAAATTCATTTACACGGACATACTGCGCGAGGCCGAGGATGAGAGCGCGGTGTCCAAGGACGAGCCTAAGAAAAAGACGGAGGTCCAGGACTTCAAGATAGACAAGAAGCTCAGGGCCTTGCTGGTGGCTGCCGTCGAAGACGCCGCCGACGAGTCCGGCTGGGCCTATCTCGGGCCGGTGGGGCAGTACGTAGCCAACAGGCAGCCGGAATTCGATCCGCGCAACTACGGCTACCGAAAGTTCGGCGAGCTCATCAAGTCCTGCGGCTGGTTCGATATCGAGGAGCGCACCAATCCCGTGGATCCAGGCAAGCAGATCTATATACGCAAGCGCACGGGGCGCTAAGGGGCCTCAGTAGAACGAGGGGCTCAGGTCGACGATAACCATCTCCAGGTAGCGTAAGCCGATAGCGAGCCTGCCGCCTGCGGCGACGGGCCTGGGCTCGCAGCCAGGCAGCGAGTAGGAAAGCCCCTCGAAGCCGGTGGCGCGCTGGCCGAGCTCTATGTCGAGCTGTCCGGGGTCCCTCCCTTCGGCGGTTTCGAGCGAGCAGGCGACGACCAGGAGCCTGCCGGGGCTTTTACCGTGCACTATCCACCAGGCGTAGCCCGGCGCTATGAAATGCGAGCCTATGACCCCGTTATCCAGGAAGGGCCGCAGGCGTTTATAGAGCCGCTCTATGGCCGCGTAACCGCGGGCGAAACACGCGTCGTCCGCCCAGGAGAGTCCCCGCACCGAAGTCTCCGCCTCGTATATGCCGCCCGACAGGTCTTGCCCGCCCATGGTCTCATAGAGTGGCCTCCGTACCGGCCCCACCGATATGAAGCGGGCAAGGCCATGGCGCAGGTGCATGCGTTCCGGGCCCATGAGTCGGGCGAGGGGGGAGCCCCAGCGGCGCGGATCGCCGGTGTCGTGGGCGTCGATGGCGAAGCATACCGAGGCCGCGCTCCCGTCCGCGCTTTCTCTGAGCCTGTCGTACAGCTCTATCGTATCCCGCATGAGGGGCGCGTCGACGCGCCTGAGCATATCGTTGCCCATGACGAGGTCGAAACCCATGGCGCCGAATTCGTCGAAGTCGGGCGCGTCGCGCTCGGCGAGGGCGCCTACGCCGGGGAAGCCCTTCCTGGACTGTTTTATGGCCTCCCGCAGTATATCGGGAGTGGGCCTATCCGAAAGAGGCACGCAGCCTAGGTCGTCCGCGCAGAGCTCCAGCACCCTGTCCACCGAATCGTAGCGCACGAAATCGAAGCCGTAGGAATCCCTCCAGCGCTCGAAGATGAGGGCATAATAGCGTATGGCTTCCTCGTTGCGCGTTATGCCCCGCTCCTCGGCGCCGTCGGAAGGCGTCGGGCCGTACGCGAGGGCGGAGGGCAGGCCGTCGTAGAAGGCGTAGGGGCTTACCACGCCGGAGGCTTCCGCGCCGGCGTCCGCGCCGTCCTGATCCCGGTAGGCGAAGAGGGGAAAATCCCCGCCGGCGTTATAGCCTATGTACGCGGGCAAGCCTATGCCGTTCCAGGGGTTCATGAGCACGGGCCATAATCCGCTTTCTATGCATTGCTGAATCGACCTGTAATAGGCTTTATCCTTGGCCGCTTGCTCGGCGGCTCCGTCGCCTTCCCTGCGCTTGATGCTGTCGACGCCATAGTCGTCGCGCACGGCGCTCACGATGGCCCGAACGCGCTCCGCGTGCTCCATACGGCTCTCCGCGCTATAGCGGCGCCGTTCGGCCTCCGACGCGAGCTGATTCCTGGCCTCGTCCAGGCGCAGCCAGCGGAAGAGCTCGGGGCGGTCGAGCACCACGCGCCCGAACTGGGCGGCGTAGGGCAAAAGGTCGAAGCCCAGAGCCTTGCCTAAGAGATGGCACGCGGCCGCGAAGGCCCGCAGCTGGTCCTCGAGGCTGATGCCGGCCGCCAGGAGGAAAGGGTCCGCCAGGGACGGATCGATGAGCGACTGGCCTTCGGGCACGTAGAGCAGATCGTAATGGTTGGGGTGGAAAGGGGCCAGGTGGATGGCGTCGGACGCTATGGCCGGGAGGATCTTTGCCGCCTGAAGGAAGCTGCCCGCCCTATCGCCGAAGGCGCAGGCCCTCGCGTTCAGGTAGCAGAAATCCGAGCGCCGCATCCAGAGGCTGTCGGCCTCGTCGCGGGCGGGCCTGCGGGGAGCCTGATCCCGTTCCAGCATAGAGTAGAAGAGGGCCATGGCGGCGTCGCTTTGCTTAAGGAGCGAAGTCTGGGTGCAGTCCAGGAGGTCGGCCGCTTTAAACCTCGCGTAGAGCTCTTCGGCCGCGGCCAGGTCGCCATCGCCGGGGCCGAGCGCCCCCGCTATCTCTCGCCATAGTGCCATGTGGGGAGCACTATACTGAAGGTCCCGCCCCTTGGGAAGCCCCGTCATTGGAAGCTCGGATAGTCGCGCTCTTCCAGCGGCGCGGAGGATTTTTCGCCTAAATTCCCCGTAATAGAGTAGCCGCGCTTTTCCCAATAGCCCTTATAGCGCGGCTCGCGCAGCACGCGGATCTCGCGTACCCACTTGGCCCATTTGTAGCCCCATTTTTCCTCGGCGGCTATTTGAAAAGGCGCTCCGTTTTCCGGGCCGAGGGCCAGGCCGTTGGTAGCCCAGGCCAGGAGTATATTCCTCCCGCGGGCGTGGCTCGTCTCCATCGTGGTCTCGTAGCCATCAAGGCACACGAAAATCAGGGTGTCCGCCTCGGGATCGGCCCCCGCCGCGTCGAGCAGCCCCGAGAGCAGGGTGCCCGTCCAGAGCATGGTGGCGTTCCAGCCTTCCACGCAATTGAGGGTTATGAGCTTTTCCGCCTTGGGCAGGGCCAGCACCTCATCGTAGCTCAGGGAAAGCTCTCGCTCGACCAGGCCGCTTACGACGAGGCGGTACGCCCCATAGTCGGGATACTGCGGGCCGGCTATGGAGTTGTCGCGCAGCGAGGCGCGCGGCGTAAGCTTGGCTCCCCGGTATTCGCTTATCTCCGCCGGTTCCAGATCGACCGCTTCCTCGGTCCAGGAAGGCGCGCTGACGGCGTTGGGGCCGCGGCTTGAGGCCGGCCCGCAGGAGGCGAGCGCGATAGCCAATGCCGCGGCAAGCG
>JBGSKZ010000791.1:0-4732 GCA_041741035.1 Treponematales bacterium | reverse complement strand
GCCAGCTCTCTATTGACCCGCGTGGAGGCGTCGGCCTCGACTATGCTAACCGAGAGCCCCTCTTCGGCGTACCAGCCCTTTTCCAGGGCCATATAATAGCCGGCAAACTGGAATTGGTGGTACCACTTTAATTGAAGGCGCACCGCGCTCGGCGCGCGCGTCTGGCCCTGCTTCTGTGCCTGCTGGGCCGCCGCGGGAAGGCCTGCCGCGAAGGCCGCGAAGCAGAAGGCCGCGAGTATTCGAAGCTGTCCAAAGCCTTGCGATGCGGGCACCAGTCAAGCTTCGGGTCTAGGGTTTAAAAATGCAATACCCATAGGCCCATAAGCGCGGTGCGGTCCGCGCTATCCTCCCGGCCCGTTTCTATATAAAAGTACCCATCGCCCTTGCCCGGCCAGGCTCTCCCTGCTATACTCGCCTCGCGCCACCGGCGGCCCGGGAATCCGTTTCCGCGTACCGCGGGCGACACCAACCCAGCCTCGAGGCTCTCCGCGCTCCGCCGCAGGGGGTACAGGGCAGTCCCTCCGCGCCACGGGGGGCAAGGAGCATACATGGCAGCAGCAGAGCAGACCCGCGACGTTACGATGGACAAGATCACGTCCCTAGCCAAGAGACGCGGCTTCGTCTTCCAGAGTTCGGAAATTTACGGCGGCCAGTCGGGCGCCTGGGACTACGGCCCCCTGGGCATAGAGCTGAAGAACCGCATACAGCGCTTCTGGTGGAAGGAAATGACCCAGCTCCACGACGATATCGTGGGCTTGGACGCCGCCATACTCATGCACCCCAAGACCTGGGAAGCCTCGGGCCACGTAGAGAATTTCACCGACCCCCTCGTCGACTGCAAAAAGTGCAAAAACCGCTTTCGCGCCGACCAGATCGACCAGGATAAGCTGGCCAAGAAAGTATGCCCCGAATGCGGCGGCGAGCTTACCGATACCCGCAAGTTCAACCTCATGTTCAAGTCCAACATAGGCGCCGTGGACGACGGCTCGGGCCTCATATACCTGCGCCCCGAGACAGCCCAGGGCATATACGTGAACTACAAGAATATCGTGCAGTCCAACCGCATGAAGATACCCTTCGGCATAGCCCAGGTGGGCAAGGCCTTCCGTAACGAGATCGTCACCAAGAACTTCATCTTCCGCACCTGCGAATTCGAGCAGATGGAAATGCAGTACTTCGTCAAGCCAGGGGACGACGAGCGCTTCTTCAATTACTGGCGCGAGCAGCGCTGGGCTTATTTCCAGAAGCTCGGCGTGCGCATGGACAAGCTGCGCTGGCACCAGCACGGCCCCGACGAGCTGGCCCACTACGCCAAGGACGCCTACGACATCGAGTACGAATTCCCCATGGGCTTCCGCGAGCTCGAGGGCGTGCATAACCGTACCGACTTCGACCTTAAGCGCCACCAGGAGTATTCGGGCAAGGACCTGCAGTACATAGACCAGGACAACGGCAACGAGCGCTACATACCCTACATCATCGAGACCTCGGCGGGCCTTACGCGGCAGCTCCTCATGCTGCTCTGCGACGCCTACGAGGAGGAGAAGGTGGCGGACAAGGGCAACGAGGACGATTGGCGCACCGTCATGAAATTCCACCCCGAGCTGGCCCCTATTACCGTGGCCGTGCTGCCCCTCATGAAGAAGGACGGCCTAGCCGAGCTCGCCCAGGAAATCCGCCAGGGCCTCAAGCAGGACTACGCCACCGATTACGACCAAGCCGGCGCCATAGGCCGCCGCTACCGCCGCCAGGACGAGGCCGGCACCCCCTACTGCGTGACCATCGATTACGACAGCAAGGAGAACGGCACCGTCACCGTGCGCGACCGCGACAGCATGGAGCAGGAGCGCGTGCACAAGGACGAATTGTCCGCGTACATCAGGAACAAGATAAAGAATTACAAGAGGAAATAAGGCGGGGCGCGCCGGATCGGCCGCGGCCGACCCGGTCGGGCTCTCCGCTTCTATCTCCGCCCCGCGGGGCCTTGAAAAGAGCGCGGTACCAAACGGTACCGCGCTCTTAATCAATCAGGCGGGTCGGAGTATAGCGCTTCGATCCCTCGCGCGCGCTTCGCGCATTGAGGCCCTGCGGCCTAGAACGAGCTCAGGTCGAGCCTGGACCCGGTAAGGCATTTGCCCGACAAGGACGGCGTAAGGAGCGCGCTGCCTAGGATAACGGCCTTGATTTGGGCCGCGCTGGCATCGGGATGGGCGGCCGCGTAGAGCGCGACGCCGCCGCTAACATGGGGCGTGGCCATCGACGTGCCGCTGTACGAGGCGTAGTTCGAGTTACGCCCGTTCTTGCTCGGTACCGTGGAGTAGATGCCCGAGCCGGGCGCGCCTATGTCTACCCGGGTAGCCCCGTAATTGGAATAGCTGGCCAGGTTTCCCGCGGAGTCGAGCGCGGCCACGGCTATGATGTTCGTGTTCGGGTAGCCCGCCGGATAGCTTATCGTGGCGTCTATATCGAGGCTTTCGTTGCCGGCGGCGGCAACGAACAATATGTCCGCGGCGTTGGCGCGCTCGATAGCGTCCTGGAGGGCCTGCGAGAAGGCGCCGCCGCCCCATGAATTGTTGGAAGCGGGCAGGGCTAGGCCATGGCGAAGCTTTAAGTCGGTAAGGTAGTCCACGGCAAGGATGGCGTTCTCGGTGCTGCCGCCGTTTGCCCCGAGGAATTTCGCCGTGATGATCGTCACGTTCCAGCATACGCCCGCGACGCCCTTGGCGTTGCCGCCTATGGCGCCTATGGTGCCGGATACGTGGGTGCCGTGATCGTCTGCTCCCCCGTCAAAAGTGCTGTTGTCGCCGTTGGCGAAATCCCAGCCCCGCACGTCGTCCACGTAGCCGTTTCCGTCGTTGTCGATGCCGTCGACGGGGTCATAGGGATTGATCCAGAATTGGCCGGCCAGGTCCTCATGGGCGTACATGGCCCCTTCGTCGATGACGCCGATGTAAACGGCTTTGCTTCCGACGTTGCCGTCGGCCCAAGCCTCCGCGGCCTGGCTGCCGTATTGGTTGGCCGGCGTGGACGCGTCGCCGTACAGGCCCCACAGGGAGCCGGACACGAAATAGGTATCGTTCGAGACGGCGTAATGCCGGTATATATAGTTAGGTTCCGCGTAGACTACCTCAGGACTCTTCCCGAGTATAGCCGCCGCGGCCATGACGTCCATGGATGTGTGCGCTACGAGCACGCCTTCCGCGTCGCCCGCGCGGCGCATCGCCTGGCTGAGGATGGAACGGGCCTTCGCCGCGCCCGCTGCTTTCAGCGTGGAGGACCGCGCCTCCTCCGTTAGGCCTGGCACGAACTTTACGAGCAGTTCCCCGGGAACGTAGCTGGCCGTGGCGCTTAGCGACTCCAGGGCGCGGGCGTCGGGAACGAGCAGGCTGGGTTCCGCGTCGAGCAGCATATCGACGCCGCACGACAGTGAAATCGCCGCCATGGCGACCGCGAGCAGTACAAAGACTTTCCTCATAAGACTCCCCCTTGGATGGGATAAAACGTATGCGGCAAGCCGCGCCGCAATTAGGGTCCGGGTCTATACCTCGCGGGGGGGAGTACGGTTGCGCGAATTCGACGCCTCTCATGTTATTCCGGTCAAGGCGCGCGGCGAAAGGCGGCGGGGCAGGCCCGGATGGCACCGCGAAGCTTGCCGGAGCTAGGACTATCCGCTCCTATGGCAGGGCGGGATATCAAGGGTAAGGAATGGAAGCGCTCGGCGAACTTAAGCTCGCCGAGTCGGTCCCGGGCTGTTGAATTAAACGAGAACGGTCGCGCCCTATTGCCCGCTAAGGAATCCCGCTATGCCGCTTACGAGTCCGTCGGCCAGCGGATAGGAGGGCTGGGTGTACGAGGCCTGGTTGTCCGCCAAGTCGGGCTTTACCGCTTTCAGCACGTGGTTCATGTCATCGAGCAGTAAGAAGCCCACGCCTGGCCTCGCCGCGGCGAGGGCCTTGGCGTCGGCGAGCTCTATCTGCAGGTCGCGGCCGCCGGCTACCACGAGGGTAGGGATGCCCTGGGCGGCCAGAAGGGCAGCCGGCTTATGCACCATGAGGGAACGCATATAGGGCTGCACGCTGGGCCGGAAGAGGGCGAGCAGGTCGGCGTCCACCTGGCTCAGGTATCTGCCCGCCTTGAGTTCCTCGTAGATGAAGCGGGCCCGCCGCAGGTAGTCTTCGGGCATGCCCGCCAGCTGCTTGAACAAGGTTTCAAAGAAATCGGCCGAAAGGGGAGCCAGCAGTACCAGGCTCTCGGGCTTAGCCTCGCGAGCCGCGAGCAGGGCCACCAGGGCGCCTTCGCTGTGGCCGATAACGGCAAGGCGCCGTATGCCCGGCTGGGCGCGCAGATATGCCAGCCAAGCCGACGCGTCCTCGGCCATCTGGTCTATGGTCATATCATCCTCGCGCAAGCCCTGCCATACGCTCTTGCCTACGCCGCGCTTATCCACGCGCAGAACCATGAAGCCCGCCTTTACCAATCCGTCGCCAAGGCGCAGGAGCGAATCGTTCTTTCCAGGCAGCAGTATGGAATTGCCGTCGCGGTCCGTGGGGCCGGAACCGGGAATGATGAGTATAGCGCTCGATGCCGCGCCGGAAAGCGGGCGGGAGAGGGTGCCGTACAACAGGCCGCCGGGTATCGTTATCGATACCTCCTTCGATACGATGGAAGGATCGCGGGCCGCGGCGGCGGCCGCCTCCTTCGCCTGCAGGGCCGCGCGCAGGCTTGCCCCGTC
>JBGSKZ010000790.1:0-6626 GCA_041741035.1 Treponematales bacterium | reverse complement strand
TCCCTGCGCCAGGCCCTGCGCGAAGCGCTGGGCGGCCTAGCGCGGCCCCTCATCGTTTTCGTGCCTTCGCGGGCGGGCGCCGAAATCGCCGCCGAGGATATACGCTATGGCTATCCGGGCATCGACACCCGCTTTTACCATGCCGGGCTCAGCAAAGAAGAGCGCACGGACATAGAGCGCTGGTTTTTTTCATCTCGGGACGGTGTGCTCTGCGCTACCTGCGCCTACGGCATGGGCATAGACAAGCCGGACGTGCGCAGCGTGCTGCATTACGGCCCACCCGCTTCGGTGGAGGCCTACGTGCAGGAATCGGGGCGGGCGGGCCGCGACGGCCGGCCGGCCGAGTCCTTGCTCCTGCGAGAGGCCCTGGCCGCCGACTATTTCGCGGAAGAGGGAGGCGCCGGGAGCTTAGGGCAATCCGGGGGGCGGAAAGGGCTCATGAGGGACTACGCTCTCCTCCGCGGGGGCTGCCGTAGGGCCTTCCTGCTAGCCGCCCTTGGCGTGGAGGACGCGGCGGAACGATCCTGCGGCGGCTGCGACATCTGCGACGGAAGGGTATTCGCCCAGGCGCGGGGCTCCGAGGAACTAGCCTCGCTGATCAAGCGGCACCCCGGGCGCTTTGACGCCCCGGCGGCGCGCGTATTCCTGCTCGGAAGGGCCCATAGCGGGCGCTGGCAGGCCGGGATAGCCGGCGCCGGGGCGTTGGGCTCATGGCATCCCGACGAGGCCGAGGAGGCCCTGCAGCGCGCCCTGGGCATAGGGCTGATACGGAGGCCTAGGCGCGGGCCCTGGAAGGGGAGGCTTAGGTCGGGCCGAGGAGCCTTGGGGAGCCTTAAGCGGACGAAAGCGCCTTAATCGGGCAGCTCGTCGTCCTCGTCTATCTCTCCCATGTCCTGGTCGGTTTCGGGCAGGGGCTTGGGGGCGGGGCTGCGCTTAAACGAAATTTTCTTGCGCGCGCGCCCTTCCTTGGCCCAGGGGTCCGCGATAGAGCGGAAGAGTATCCAAATCACTATGAACGCGGCAAGGCTGACGAGCGTCTCCCAGCGCGCCATGACGGTGAAAGCGAACATGATACGCTCTACGACGGTCATGGCTTCGCTCCGCCGGCCGAGGCATAGCCGAGCTCGTCGCAGCCGAATAGGGCGGCGCCCTCCGCGTACAGGCTGCGCCTGAGAAAATCCGTAGCCCCCGACTCGAGCGCCACGAAGGATATGCCGTAATAGTCGCAGTCCTTGTCGTCGAAGCGGCGCACTACCCTGCCCTTGCAGCGTATGCCCTCTTCGCCGCGGCGTATGCCGAAGTCTATGATTGCTGAAGGCCTTAGTTTAGTCTTGGCGTCGTTTTTTGGCAGGGTAAAGAGGCAGCCTCCGGCCGACAGGTCGAGCACGGCCGGGGTATGCGGCTGGGGATGATAGCTCTCGTCGCTGGAGAAATAGCCGTAGGCCTTAAGATTGTACGCGAGTATGCGCGCGAATTCCCAGGCGAAGTCCACGGCCCGGAAGTCGAGGCAGGTTTTCCTCGATTCGTCGTTCATCACGTACACGTAGCCCACGACGTACTGGTAATAGAGTATGGGGCAATACAGCTCCGAGATGATGCCCTTGGCGGCCTTGGCGTGGCGCGCCTTTTCCAGGTCCGAGCCCTCGAGGAAGATAGAGGGGCCCTCGTAGGCGTCGGCGTCCTTTTGCGTAATGACCCGCGCTTCCTCGTAGGGATCCACCGAGGGCAGGGGGCTCTTGGTGCTGGCCACGAGGAGCACCTTGCCGAGCTTGGCTATGATGGCCTCTTCGGGGCCTTCGGGTTTGCGGCCCTTGGCGAACATGACGACGCCGTTCTTGGCGTAGCGGGCGTCGGCCTTGGCCTTAAAGCTGGCAAGCAGGGTATTGAGCGAGCTCATGTCGAAGCCTTCCCGCACGACGGGCAGCTCGATTTCCATATACTCGTTGGATTCGGGGCAGTCTATGCGTATAGCGTCGTTCTGGAGGAAAAATTCCAGCACGAGATCCTTGGGCGGCGCCACCCTGATAGCCTTGCGCTGCGGGGCCTTGAGGAAGCGCTCCGGCATGGCGAGGCTAAGCTTGAGCCCATCCACCTTCAGCACCTTGCCCTGGAAGGTAAGGCGCTGGCCCTGATACGCCAAATATACCGACAAGCCCTCCCAGGAGCTGAAGCGGGCCAGTTCCGCGGGCTTGCCCTCCAGGCTTATGCTGTCCTTGTTAAAAGCCTTTACCGCGCAGGCCACGCTTTTCCCGCTGCCGAAGAGCAGCGCGTCGCCCCCGCCGCGTATAAGCTGATTGAGTATGAATTCTTTTTCTATAAAGGTTACATAATTTGACATAAGCCGTTTACGCCGCTCCTTCGCACGCTACCTGGCCTAGTATAGCAGAAATAGCGGCCAAGTGATAATAAAAACGCAGCGGGCCCAAGCGCCGCCCGGCCTTGAAAAAAGCTCGCCGTGCCCGTAGTATAGGCGTATCGAAATGACACAAAACAAGGACGGACACCATGAATAGCTATAAAGCCATAGACGATTGCGCCGCCTGGCCCGCCATAGCCGGCATGCCGGCGGCAAGCCTCGGCTCCCTGCTCACGGAGGACGCCATACGCGCGCGCCGCATGCCCGCGGGCGGCGGCCTCGAATACTGTTATGCCGCCATGGACCTGAGCGACGATACCCTCGCGCTGCTGTACGGCGCGGCCGGGGAATTGGATCTCTTGGGCCAGTATAGGAGCGTGGCGGGCGGCGAAGTCATGAATCAGGGCGAAAAGCGCATGGTGCTGCACCATCTCCTCCGCGGGGAGCCCGCCGGCCCCGTAGTCAAAGACGGCCGCGATTACCGCGCCTTTTACGAGGGCGAGCGCGCCCGCTTCTCCGGCTTCGCCGACGCGGTGCGGGAAGGAAAACTGCGCGGCTCCACGGGCAAGGCCTTTAAGGCCGTGGCGCAGATAGGCATAGGCGGCTCGGACTTAGGCCCGCGGGCGCTCTACCTGGCCCTTGAGCAATGGGCCCGCGAACGGGGGCGGCTCAAGCTGCGGGCGTCGTTCATCAGCAACGTGGACCCCGACGACGCCAACGGCGTGCTTGCCGGGCTTGATCCTGAGACCACCCTCTTCATCCTGGTATCCAAGAGCGGCACGACGCAAGAAACCCTGGCCAACGAGGCCCTCGTGCTCGCGCGCCTTTCCTCGGTGCCCGGCCTCAAGCCCTCGGCCCACATGGTGGCGGTCACGAGCGAGACCAGCCCCCTGGCAAAGAATCCCGGCTACCTGGACTCGTTCTACATAGACGATTTCATAGGCGGCCGCTACAGCGCCACGAGCGCGGTTGGCGGCGTCATACTGTCGCTCTGCCTAGGGCCGGATGCCTTCGCGGGCATACTCGAAGGGGCGGCAGAGGCGGACGCTCTGGCGCTTTCGTCCGACTTTTCCAAAAACGCCGCGCTTACCGACGCACTCATCGGCGTTTTCCAGCGCAACGTGCTCTTACGGCCCTCGACCGCGGTCCTCCCCTACTCCCAGGCCCTTTCCCGCTTCCCCGCCCACCTGCAGCAGCTGGATATGGAGTCCAACGGCAAGCAGCTGCGCCGAGACGGCCGCATAGCGCGCATGGCCAGCGGACCCGTCGTGTTCGGGGAGCCGGGCACCAACGGCCAGCACTCGTTCTTCCAGCTCCTGCACCAGGGCAGCGACGCCCTGCCCCTGCAGTTCATAGCCTTCCGCAAAAACCAGACCGGCTTCGATCCGGCCTTCGAGGGCTCGACGGCCAGGCGCAAGCTGAACGCGAACCTGGCCGCCCAGATCGTGGCCTTCGCCCTCGGCAAGGAAGACGCGGATCCGAACAAGCGCTTCCCCGGCGGCCGGCCCTCTTCGCTCCTCATAGCCGACGAGCTCGACCCGCGCTCCCTCGGCGCGCTCCTGGCGCATTACGAGAACAAGGTCATGTTCCAGGGCTTCTGCTGGAACCTCAACTCCTTCGACCAGGAAGGCGTGCAGCTGGGAAAGGTGCTCACCAAGCAGGTGCTCGCCGCGGGCGGCCCCAAAGACCCTGCGCTCGCCGCCATGGCCGGACTCTTGGGGGCGCTGTGAGCGAAAGCCGCGATTGCATAGCCTTTACCGGCGGCGGCACCGGCGGCCACGTATACCCGGGCCTTGCCGTCATAGAGGCGCTCAGGGAGCGCTGGAGCGGCAGGATAGTATGGATAGGCTCGGGCAAGGAAGTCGAGCGCGCCGCGGTGGAGGCCGCGGGCGTGGAGTTTTTCTCCGTGCCTTCGGGCAAGCTGCGCCGTTCGCTGTCCCTGCGGAACGTGGCGGACGCCTTCAAAGTAGCGGCCGGATACCTGGCTTCGCGGAGGCTACTAAAGCGCTTGAAGCCCCTCGTCCTCTTCTCCAAGGGAGGCTACGTAAGCGTGGCGCCCTGCCTGGCCGCCGCTTCGCTGGGCATACCCTATTTTACCCACGAATCGGACGTATCGCCCGGCCTGGCCACGCGCATAAACGCCCGTAAGGCCAGCGGCATAGTCTTAAGCTGGGAGGCGAGCCTTGCCTTCTTAAGCGACGAACAGAAGGAGCGCGCCTTGGTGGCTGGCAACCCGGTGCGCAAGGCCATGCGGAACGGCGACGCGGCCCGGGGCAGGTCCTGGCTGGGCTTTGACGACGCCCTGCCCGTGGTACTGGTCCTCGGCGGCAGCCAGGGGGCGCGTCAGGTGAACGGGCTCATCGAGGCCATACTGCCCGACCTGTCGGGCAAGGCGGCCGTGGCCCATCAGACGGGCGCGGGCAACGCGCCTCTTCGCGAGGCGGACGCGGGCTATAAAGGCTTTGAATTCGTGCATGGCGAGCTTGCCGACCTCATGGCGGCCGCCGACATCATCGTGGGCAGGGCCGGCGCCGGCACGGTATGGGAAAGCTCGGCGAACGGCAAGCCCATGGTACTCATACCGCTGGCAGGCTACGGCACCAGGGGCGACCAGGTGGAGAACGCCAGGCTGCTCGAGGAGGCAGGCGCGGCCATAGCCCTCGTGGGCGACGACGCTGCGCCCGGGCGGCTCCGCGAAGCCGTGCTGGAATTAGCGGGATCGCCCGCCAAGCGTTCCACCATGGCGGAAGCCGCCCGACGGGCGGCCAAACCCGGCGCCGCCGCCCTCATAGCGGAGTTTTTGCTCAAACAAGCCTCGGCCGCAGCGGCGGGGCGAAAGGAAGGCGCGTGAACATACTCGATTATATATTCCTGGGCATCATAGGCGTATTAGGCCTGCGCTGCCTGTTCAGGGGGCTCATCGGCGAGCTGCTATCCGCGGCGGCCATGGTGGGCGGCCTCTTCGCCGGCGTCGTGTTTCACCGGCCCGTGGGGGATTGGCTGGGGGGCCTGGTAAACCTAGGCGGCTTTTCCCTTATAGCGGGCTTCCTTGTCAGCTTCGCGGTCGTGTTCATCGTGGTTAAAATAATCGAGCGCTCGCTGCGCACCGTATTCGAGAATCTGCAGCTCGAATCGCTCGATCGCGTGCTCGGCCTGCTCTTCGGCCTCGTGGAAGGCCTCATACTCTCCGCCATCATACTGCTCATACTGCGCTATCAGCCCATATTCGACCTGAGCGCCTTGCTCGAAGGCAGCTTCTTCGCCCGTTTGCTCCTGCCCATCCTAGCCGAGCACCTTCCGACTCCGGAGCGCGGCTAGCATGTTCGAGAACCTTCTTGGGCAGGACGAAGCGGCCCGCACGCTCCGCTCGGACCTTGAGGCGGGCAGCCTCCCCCCGTCCATGCTCTTCGAGGGTCCTCCGCTAGCGGCGAAGGCCACCGCGGCCCTTGAATTGGCCAGGGCGTCGTCCTGCCAGCATGGAGCGCCGTGGAATTGCTCCTGCGAGCATTGCAGGCGGCATCGCCTCCTGGCCCATCCGGACACCCTGCTCTTCGGCCCTAAATCGCTCCGTGAGGAGCTGGCCGCCGGCGCGGAACTCTTAGCCAGGGCGCCCGGCGACCCGGCCCGCTACTTCTTCATGCGCGCCGCGCGCAAGCTTACCAAGCGCTTCGACCAGGAATTGTACGCGGGGGAGGAATCCAGGCTGGCTAAGGCCCTGCCGCTCGTGCGCTCGGTCATGGAGGCCTCGGACGCCTGCATGCCTGGCAACGCCGCGGACGCCGAAGCCGCCAAGGAAGCGGCCAAGATACTGCCCTCCTGCGCCAAGCTCAACGAGCTCATAGCCGACGCCACCCCGGTGTACCAGATACGATCCATGGAAGCCTGGGCCAGGCAGACGCCGGTCGGACCCAAGAAAACCATAATCATAGAGCACGCCGACCGCATGCTCGACGCCTCGCGGAACGCTCTCTTAAAAATATTGGAAGAGCCGCCGAGCTTTACCCGCTTCGTCCTGACGAGTTCGCGTAAGCAGGCCCTCATACCTACCATACTCTCCCGCGTGCGCTCCTACCGCTTCCTGGCGAGGAGCCGGAAGGACGCGGCCGCCGTGCTGGAACGGGTATTCCGCCTCAAGGACCCGCCCGCGCTCAGCCTGGAGGCCTTTTTCAGGGGCTACAAGCCCGAGGGCAGCGACGCCCTCGCGGGCGCTTCCCGCGCCTTCGCCGCTGCCCTTCTCTCGGAACTGCGCTCCCGCCGCGGAGAGCTGGGC
>JBGSKZ010000789.1:0-4022 GCA_041741035.1 Treponematales bacterium | reverse complement strand
CTCGGCGGCTAGCTCCGTGGCCGCGCTGGTGGCCGCGAACGCCCTTCTGCCCCGCCCGCTGCCTCCCGAGCGCCTCTTAGCCTACGCACTCTTGGGCGAGGAGCTTGCCAGCGGCTCGGCCCATGGCGACAATGCCGCGCCCTGCCTGTACGGAGGCCTTACCGTGCTGCGCTCCCTCGATCCCGTCGAGCTGCTGAGCCTCCCCCTGCCCGCCGGCCTTGCCGTGGCCCTGGCGCATCCCCACATGGAGCTCGATACGCGCACGAGCCGCGCGGCCCTGCCTTCAGAGCTGCCGCTAAAGGATTACGTGGCGCAATCGGCCAACCTGGCTTCGTTCATAGCGTCCTGCTATACCGGGGACCTGGGACTCATGGGCCGCTGCCTGAACGACGTGCTCGTGGAGCCCAGGCGCGCCAGGCTCATACCCGCCTTCGGCGCCGTCAAGCGCGCCGCCTTGAAGGCGGGCGCTTTAGGCTGCTCCATTTCGGGCTCGGGCCCTTCGCTTTTCGCGCTCTGCAGTGACCTGGAAGGCGCCCGGCGCACTGGCGCGGCCATGGCGGCCGCCTGGGAGGCCGCGGGCATAGGGGTGGACCTCTGGGCCTCTCCCGTGGCCGTCAAAGGCGCCAGGCTCGTGCCGGAAGGCGAGGAGGCCGCGCCGTGAAATTCGTAAGCACGAGGGGCAAGTGCCCGCGGGCGAGCGCTTCCGAAGCCTTGCTGGCGGGACTGGCCCCCGACGGCGGCCTATATGTCCCCGAATCCCTACCGCGCCTCGGCGCCAAGGCCCTCGACCCCTCCACGCCCTATGCCGAGCGCGCCCTGGCCCTCCTGGAGCCTTTTTTTGCCGGTGACCGCTTGGAAGCGGCCTTGCCGACGATTTGCGAGGACGCGTTTTCCTTTCCCGTGCCGCTGGTGCCGCTTACGGGCTTGAAGGGCGCCGCGCTCGAGAAGAGGAGCGGCGGCCGGGCCGCCCCGCTGCGCGTCCTGGAACTCTTCCACGGCCCCACGGCCGCCTTTAAGGATTTCGGCGCGCGCTTCCTGGCGCGCTGCATGGAGACCCTGGAGTCCGGCCAAGGCGGGGCCATAGGGCTCTCCGGTTCTGGGGCTAAGGCTCCGCTTACCATATTAGTGGCCACCTCCGGCGATACCGGCGGAGCGGTGGCGGCCGCTTTCCACCGGCGGGCGGGCCTTGCCGTGCGCGTGCTCTTTCCCGAGCGGGGGGTGTCCGATAGGCAGCGCAAGCAACTGTGCTGCTGGGACGCCAATGTGCGCTCCTGCGCTGTGCGGGGCAGCTTTGACGATTGCCAGCGCCTGGTAAAGGCGGCCTTCCGCGACCCCGGGCTGTCATCGCGGCTGCGCCTCTCGTCCGCCAACAGCATAAACTTAGGCAGGCTCCTGCCGCAAGCCGCCTATCACGCCCACGCCGCCGTACTCTTCGAGGCGGAGACCGGGCGCAAGCCCCTGTTCGTGGTGCCCAGCGGCAATCTGGGCGACGCGGTAGGCGCCTACTGGGCCCGAGCCATGGGGGCTCCCATAGGCCGCATAGTCATGGCGGTAAACGCCAACCGCGCGCTGCCCGACTTCCTCGAGAGCGGCGATTATATGCCCCGTCCCAGCGTGGCCACGATAGCCAACGCCATGGACGTGGGCGACCCGAGCAACCTCGAGCGCCTGCGCGCCCTCTATCCCGACCTGGCCGAGCTTAGGCGGGAAGCCACGGCCCATAGCGTAAGCGACGACGAAATTCGGCTTACCATTAAGCGCAATTGGGCCGATACAGGCTACCTCTTCTGCCCCCATGGCGCCACTGCCGCTTATGCGCATAGCGTATTCTATCCCGATGAGCCGGCCATATTCGTGGCAACGGCCCACCCGGCCAAGTTCGATACCGTGGTGGAGCCGCTCATAGGCGCTTCCGTGCCCGTGCCGCCCTCGCTGCAGGCGCTCCTGGACGCGCCTAGCTCCTGCGAGACGATAGACCCGGAACTGGCCCAACTCTTCCCCCGCTGAGCCCGGACCCTGCCCTAAGCCGCGCCCGGATGAACCCGGCCGAGCTCATCCGGGCCGGCGGGCGCATGCCTGACCGGCCGGACGATAAGCGGGCGGACACTTAGCGGCCGGGGGCCTAGCGGGAGGGGGCCTAGCGGGGGCCTAGAGGGCGGAGGCCAGCTCGGGCTCCCTATCCTCGGCGCGGGAAGCCTGGGCGGCTACCGGGCTAAGCCAGGAGGCGGAACGGGGATGGGCTCCCCGCACGGCCGCGTGGTAGGCCTGCTGCACGGCTTTGCATACCGGGCCGGTGCTGCCGTAGCCTATTACGCGGTGGTCTATCTCGCAGAGCGCTATCACCTCGGCCGCCGTGCCGCACACGAATACCTCGTCGGCGGCGTAGAGCTGGTCGCGCGACAGCGGCGTTTCTATTACCGCGTAGCCCAGGTCCTCGGCCAGCTTGACGAGCGAATCCTTGGTTATGCCTTCCAATACGGCGGCGCCCGGCGTGGTGTATATTTTACCCTTGCGCACGACGAAGAGGTTCTCGCCCGTGCATTCGGCCACGTAGCCCTGCGGGTCCAGCATGATGGCCTCGTCGAAGCCTAAACGCACGGACTCGGTCTTGGCCAGGAAAGAGTTGGCGTAGTTGCCCGATATCTTGGCCTTGGTCATCGTGGCGTTGGGATGATGCCTCGTATAGCTGGATATCCCCGCCCGTATGCCTTTCTGCAGCGCTTCGGCCCCCAGATAGTGGCCCCATTCCCAGGCCGCTATGCCCAGCGAGGGCTTGCCGCCGTCTACATTGAGGTTCCAGCCGCCGCCGGAAAGGTAGAGCAGCGGGCGTATGTAGCATTCGGCGAAGCCGTTCGCCGCCACGGTTTCACGGAAAGCGTCCACGAGCTCGTCGGCTTCCCAGGGCAGCGCCTTGAAGCCGAATATCCTGGCGGAGGCCAGGAGGCGCTCGGCGTGCTCCTGCGCCCGGAAGATAGCGGGGCCTTTGGGGCTGTCATAGCAGCGTATGCCTTCGAACACCGCGGCGCCGTAATGGAGCGCGGGGGAGAGGAAGGGTATCGTAGCCTGGGCGAAAGGGACGAGCTCGCCGTCCATCCATATGAATTTAGATTGCATAATTAAGCTCCTTCGTGATGCGCAGCGTTTAGGGGAACGCGGTATACGCTACCGCTGGTCCGGCCTAGAGGGGCTGCTCGCTCGCTTCGACCGGCCGGACGCCGAAGGAGCGTGTACGAAGGAGGAGTACGATAATGACGATAAGGGCGGAGTATAGGGCCGAGGCGTTCAGGATAGGCGGCTTGCAGGCTAAAGCAGGTATCATGCGCGCCTATCCTTGAGCGCGGGGAAGGCGGCTCGCCAGGCGGCGGCTTCCGTTTCGTCTATGTCGACGGAGAAGACGCCTTCCCGGCCGCCGCAGTCCAGGAGCGTATCGCCCTGGGGGCCTATGACGGCGGAATCGCCCGAGTAGGCGGCATCGGGCTCTTCGCCTACGCGGTTCACGGCTACGACGAAGGCCTGGTTCTCTATGGCCCGGGCCCGCAGCAGGGCTTTCCACTGGCCGGCGCGCGCCTTTCCCCAGGCCGCTATCACGCAGTAGGCGTCGACGCTAGGCGCGTCGGTCCAGTACAGGTAAGGAAAGCGCAGGTCGTAGCATATGGACTGCGATACGCGCAGGCCGTCCTTAGCGCCTATGCGGTATAGGGCGGCCTCGCTTCCCGGCGCGTAGCTTCGTTCTTCGGCGGAGTAGGAGAAGAGCTGCCGCTTGCCGTAGCGGCTCAGTATGCTGCCGTCGGGCGAGAAGCAGAAAGCGGTATTCACGCGGCTATCCACGCCTCCGGCCGTAATGTAGCACGACCGCTCGCGGGCAAGGTCCGCGAAGAACGTAAAGTCGTCGGCATCCCAGCCGGCCGCATCCCTGTCCATGGTAAAACCCGAGAGGCACATTTCCGGCAGCACGAGCCATTCCGCGCCGCCATCCGCGGCGGGCGCCGCTTCAGTGGGGGCCGTTTCGGCAGGCGCCGCTT
>JBGSKZ010000788.1:0-5415 GCA_041741035.1 Treponematales bacterium | reverse complement strand
GGCAGGCGGGCTCGAGGGCTTTGCGGCCGGGCGTCGTATGGCCGCCTCCCGGCCGCCGTGCAGCGTCTGCAGGGAGCCTGTGATACGCATCGGGTCGGCGCTCAATCGCCGTCCCGTGCCGGCGTGGCCATCGCCGAAGGGATCGGCGCTTCGCGCCTGAGGGGATAGAGCAGGGCGAAGGCGATTGCTGCTCCGAGGAGAAGCGCTGGAACGATACCCATGAAGGTACGAATAACGGCAACGACTCCCGAAGGCTGCTCGGGGAAGGGCGAAGCGGCGTTTGGCGTTATATAGCCGGCGAATTCCATGGCCCTGGCCATGAGCCAGAGGGCAGCGCCCGTGCCCAGCTTTTGGAAGAAGGCGGCGAAGGCATAATACGAGCCCTCGTGTCCGGCGTCTCCTTCGATAGCATCGGGGATCATGGCCCAGGGCAGGACGTAGGCCGTGGCTATGCCCAGGCCGATAAGGCCCGCCAATATATAGGCGGGCAGGAGCCTCTCGGGGCCTAAAGCCGATATTGCAAGCTGGACCGCTATCCATGAGGCGCATCCGCCCATAAAGGCGCGGCGTTTGTCCCAGCGCTTAGCGGCGGCTACCACGAAAGGTATGAAGGCGATCGCGGCCAGCTCAGCCGCTAGTACCAGTAGGTTGGCGTGCTCAGGCCGCTTAAGATAGTAGCTCACGAAATAAATCAATGCCGAAGAGATGATGGCGGTAGTGGTCCACGAGAACAGGTACAGTCCCATAACCATGCGGAAAGGACGGTTGGCAAGGACGATCCGAGCCGAAGCCAGCACGGGGGCTAGGATGTTAGCGCGTCGCGGAGGGCGCCCGCCCCCGACGCTCGTCGCGGCGGGAGCCAAGGCATCGTAGCCTTCGGTGGCCCGGTACGCGAATATCGGCGGGACCATGCAGAATAGCCCGAGCCCTACGCCGGCGAGCGCGAAGCGCGTACGCTGATCGGGCACAAGCCCTCCAAGCACCGTCAAAAGCACCACTGCCCCGAGCGTACCGGCTATGGAAAAGGCCATTCGATAGCCGTTCAACGAACTTCTCTCATCGTAGCTGCGGGCCAAGGCGGGCGTCAGCGCGTTGAAGCTTACGTGGAAAACCGTAAAGCAGGTATCGAAGAGCATAAACAGCGTCGTATACCATATAGCCAGCGCGCCCGGGCCAAGGGGCGGAACCAGCCAGAGCAGCGCGAACGATATGCCCAGCGGTACCGATGCGGCTAGCATCGGTACGCGCCGCCGCCCCCGCTTAAAGCTGAGGCGGTCCGAGAGCGCGCCTAAGATCGGGTCGTTTACCGCGTCCCACAATTTCACCGCCAGGATGGACCAGGCTGCCAGGCGCGGAGGGAGCAGGGCGACGTCAGTCATGAAGTACAGTTGGTAAAAGCCGAGGACCGTGAGAGGCACCGCGGCGCTAAGGTCCCCAAGGCCGAACATGAGCTTTCGGCGGCCATTGAGGGGGGCGGGAAGGCTATCCATAGGGCAGGATTATAGGGGCTCCTAAGTAGCCTGACAATGGGAAAATGACAAATATGCGATTAATGTTCGGGCCTCATGCTTTGCAAGTCTTTATGGCATAATCCAGGCGGAGCTCCTATACTAGTGCTAATACGCGACGGAAAGAAGCGCACGGGGCGGCTATGTCAGAGCATACGAAAAAAACGATACTCCTCGTGGAAGATGAGGCTATCATAGCGCTGGCCGAGAAGCGCGCGCTTGAAAAATACGGGTACGAGGTCGTTTGCGCGGCGAGCGGCGAGCTGGCCATAGCGGCCGTGCAGGATACGCCTGCGCCTGATCTCGTGTTGATGGATATAAATCTTGGCGCCGGGATCGATGGTACCGAAGCCGCGGCTATCATCCTAAAAGGCCGGGATATACCGATTGTCTTCGTATCTAGCCATACGGAACCCGAGATCGTAGAGAAGACCGAAGTGATAAGCTCGTATGGCTATATCGTGAAGAATTCCTCGGTCACGGTATTCGACGCCTCCATTAAGATGGCGTTCAAGCTTTTTGAAGCGAAGAAGGCGGCACAGCAGAAAGAAAAGCTGCTGTATGAGAGCGGAGAGAAGTACAGGCTCCTGCACGAGAATGCGGGCGTGGGAATCGGCTACTATAGCAGCGATGGGGTAGCGCTATCCTTTAACCAGCGCGCCGCCAAGTATTTAAACTGCAGCCCGGAGGCGCTTATCGGGAAATCCTTGCATGAGCTATTCCCTAAGCCGGAGGCAGAGGTCTATCTTGAACGGATCGCTAAAGCCGTTTCCTCGGAGTATCCCTCCGTCTACGACGATACCATCTCGCTTACATCGGGGAGCGTTAGCTTCCTCAGCACTTATACAAAAATAGCGGACCCCGGCGGAACGCTCTTGGGCATTCAGGTTATCTCGCAAGACGTTACCAGGATAAAGCAGGTCGAGGAAGCGTTGCGGTCAAGCAAGGAACGCGCCGAGATGCTGCTCAATGTGGCGGCTGAGATCATTATATCCGAGGCTTTTGACGGCACGATATTGTTGTTGAATGAATCGGGGCATAAAATACTCGGCTATGAAGCGCCGGAATTGATAGGGAAGAATTTTTTCGACCTTTGCCTGCCTCCGGAGATCAGGGCGGATGTTTGCGCTTATTTTAAGGGACTGAAGGCCGGCAATATCGAGGCGATCGTCAATCATGAGAACGAGGTGCTCACCAAGAGCGGCGAGCGGAAGCTGATCTACTGGCATAATGCCGTGATAAGGGACGAGGATGGAACGCCGGCCGCGCTCTTCAGCTCGGGTGAAGATATTACCGGGCGGAGAAAGATGGAAGCCGACCTGCTGGCGATAGAAGGAAGGTTCAAGAACCTGCTGCAGTGTCACCCGAGCCTCGCGGTGCAGGGCTATGAAGCCGACGGGACGATCAGCTATTGGAATAAAGCGTCGGAACTCGTCTACGGTTATAGTTCGGAAGAGGCGATGGGCAGGAATATATTCGACCTTATCATCCCGCCGGACATGAGGGATAAGGCGGCGGAAGGCATGAAAGCGATGCTCGATACGGGTATTGCCATACCGGCGTCAGAAGCGACACTAAAAAGAAAAGACGGTTCGAGCGTAGATCTGCTATCCTCTCATACTCTCGTGCAGTCGTCGGGCGGCCGTACGGAATTGTTCCGCTTCGACATTGATATTTCCGAGCGCAAGCGAAACGAGCAGGCATTGCGCGAGAGCGAGCTCAAGTACCGGTCTCTCATAGAATCCTCAAGCGACGCGATCTTCTGCGTCGACCGGAACGGGGAATACAAATTCACGAACAAGCTTTTCGCTTCCACCTTCGGTAAGAGTTCCGATTATTTCATAGGCAAGACCTTCTGGGATATTTATCCGAAGGAGCATGCCGACCAGCGTTATGAGACGACGAAGCGGGTATTCCAAACGGGCAGGAGCGAATCGATTGAAGTAACGGTCCCCCTCCCCGATAAGACGCTGTATTTCTACGCCACAGCCAATCCTATTATCGATGAAGCGGGCAAGGTCGTGCTGTCTCTTACGCACGCCGTCGACATAAGCGAAAGGCGAAGGGCCGAAATAGCCCTCCGCGACAGCGAAATTAAGCTGAAGACTTATTTCGATCGGTCCACCGTAAGCATGGTGCTCGTGGCGATGGACCAGGGTTTCATGGACTGCAATGAGGAGTTTTGCCGCTTTATCGGATATTCCAAAGAAGAAATCCTGGTAAGGAGGATAGCGGATATCACCTACCCCGATGACTTAAGCATCGGGAATACCGAATTGGGCAAGATCGTGAAGGGCGTCGTCAAGACTTCGACTTTTGAAAAGCGCTATATAAAAAAAGACGGAGGCTTGGTTTGGGGAGAGATCAATATCTGCCTGCTCAGCGATTTGGCTAACCAGCAGCCCTGTTTCCTGGCGACGATCGTGGATATTACGGAACGGAAAAGGGCTGAGGACGCGGTCGCGTCCCTTTTGGCGGACAAGGAACTGTTGCTCAAAGAAGTTCACCACCGGATCAAGAATAACATGAATACGATAACAGGGCTGCTGTCCCTGCAGGCAGGCGCCATAGAAGAGCCCTCGGCTATCGCCGCCCTGCAGGACGCGGGCAACCGCCTTCAGAGCATGTCTCTACTCTATGACAAGCTCTATCAGGCGAGCGCCTATTCCGAGCTTTCCATTAAGGACTACGTTTCGGAATTGGTCGATGAAATCCTCGGCAATTTCCCCAATAGCCGCCTGGTCAGGGTCGATAAAGAGCTGCAGGACTTCATGCTCGATACCAGGCGCTTGCAGCCGCTTGGCATCATCATCAATGAACTGCTTACCAATATCATGAAGTACGCGTTTACCGGCAGAGTGAACGGGCGCATTGCCGTGGCGGCGTCGGAAAGCCAGGGGCAGCTGAGGATATCGATCCATGATGACGGCAATGGCCTCCCCGCGTCGATAAGCCTTGAGAATTCTTCCGGCTTCGGGCTCCAGTTAGTGTCGGCTCTGGCGCGGCAGCTCGGGGGGTCGGCGCGCATAGAACGGGGGCAGGGCACGCTCTTCATCGTGGAGTTCCCCCGCTAACGCCTCTTGCCATCGCCAATGAAGCGCGCGAGAATTGCGGCATGAATAATCCTAAGCGCATAGCGATACACGCGGTGCATACGCGCAGAGGGCTCGGCGACTTCGTCCGATTGCCGCTTCGGCTTTATGAAAAAGATCCAGTCTGGGTGCCTCCGCTCTGGGCCGCGGAGCGATCGGCGTATAAGCCGGGCCGCAACGCGGTGCTCGACCGCTCGGAGCACGTCCTTCTGGCGGCGTACGAAGGCTCCCGCATCGTTGGAAGGCTGGCCGCCTACATAGACCCCCGATTCAACGAGCACTTCGCGGGCGCTACCGGATTTTTCGGTTCCTTCGAATGCGAAAAGGACGTCGAGGCGGCCGCGGCGCTCTTTGCCGCTGCGGACGCCTGGTTCTCCGAGCGGGGCATGGATACGGTGCGGGGGCCGATCAATCCGGTGGCCGAATGCTGGGGAGCCCTCGTCGACGGCTTCGGCAAGCCTCCGGTATATATGTCGCCGCATAACCCGCCGTACTATGACGAGCTTATCAAGCGGAGCGGCTTCCAGGGCGTAAAAGACCTGCTTGCCTATGAGGCCGACGCTGGCGCCGGCTACGCGCTACCCGAGCGCTTCAAGCGCTTTGAGGCCATCGTCGCGTCGCGCCGGCCCGGCATGACGACGAGAAGGATCGATACCCGCCATCTCGAGCGCGACGCGGAGCATATCAGGCGTATCCTCAACGCGAGCGTGGACGGCAACTGGGGTTTCGTGCCGGTGGGCGCCGACGAGATGGGCGCCATAGTTCGCGACCTGAAGCCCATACTCGATCCTGACGCCATCAGGTTCGTGGAGGAT
>JBGSKZ010000787.1:0-5610 GCA_041741035.1 Treponematales bacterium | reverse complement strand
TGGCGGCCCTGAGCCTGGCTCCCGCCGGCTTGGATGCCGCGACCCAGGCAGGCGCGCTCCGCGTCCTTGGCTGGCTGGGCCTTGCCACCGCCCTCTTCGGCGCCCTGTACGCCATATACCAAGAGGACATCAAGAAGACCCTGGCCTGGTCCTCCATGGGGCAACTGGGCTACGTGGTGCTGGCCCTGGCCATAAACGACCAGGCGGGCTGGACCACGGCCCTCTATCTGGCCCTGAACCATTTCCTGTACAAGGGCATGCTTTTCCTGGCCATAGCGGGCGTTATACAGCGCGTGGGCACGCGGAACATGTACGAGATGGGCGGGCTTATCAAGAAGATGCCCTTCAGCTTCCTGTCCGTGCTCATGGCCATCATAGCCCTGTCGGGCGTGCCCCCGCTCTCTGGCTTCGGCGGCAAGTGGCTGCTCTATTCCTCGCTTATCAACAAGGGCTGGTACCTCGAGGCGGCCGTTGCTTTCTTCTCCAGCGCCGTGGCCTTCCTCTATCTGTATAGGCTCATCCACAGCATATTCCTGGGGCAGCCCAAGCCTAGCCAGGCCCTGGTAAAGGAAGCACCGCTGGCCCTTACCGTACCGCAGGGCCTTCTCATGGCCGTCCTCCTGGCCGTATCGGCCATCCCGCGCCTCATGCTGGACCCCATCATGGCCATAGTCGGCAGCCGTTCGGGCGCCATACTGGCGTTTGAGGGAGGACGGCTCAGCTCTCCCCTGGGTTATTGGAACGGTACCCTGTCCATGGTGGTTACCGCTGCGGTGTTCGGGCTCTGTTTCGTATGGATGATGGTTAATCTGCACAATACGCAGTCGGTTAAGCAGTTCAACATCGTGTACGCCGCCGAGCGCCCGCATAAGCCGGCCACCACCCACTACGCCTTCGCCTTCTTCGAGCCCTACCGCAGGGCCCTGGGCTTTATGACGAAGGAGCGTGCCGAGCGCTTCTGGGACGCGACCGGCACGGGGATAAACGCGCTGGGCGGAGCCCTGCGCAGGCTCTATACCGGCAACGGACAGACCTATGCCCTCCACATCGTCCTCTATGTGGTTATTCTCTACCTGATCATGGGGGTCTTATAATGGACGCGACACTACTGCAGCGCATAGGCTACGCCTTCGTATCGCTGTTCGTCATCACCAATTACGGCCTCCTCCTTATAGGCTCCATGGCGCGCATAAGCGCCAAGGTACAGGGGCGCGTGGGCCAGCCGGTGTACCAGCCCTACATCGATATCATCAAGAGCAGCGCCAAGCGCAACTCCATAGGCCACGGCATCATGTTCTACCTAGGCCCCGTGTTCCGCTTGGCCGGCGGCGTAGGCACCTATATGTTCATACCGGCGGTGTTCGGCTCGGCGCTGTTCATGAACTTCAGCGACTCAGGCGACCTCCTCCTCGTCATGTACTTCATCTTCTTCGGGCAGCTCGGCATGGCCCTAGGCGCCAGCGAGGGCGGCCACCCCTACAGCGCCATAGGCGTGAGCCGCGGCCTGGCCCAGATGACCGCCTTTGAAGTGCCCTTCGCCCTGTCGGTGATAGCCGTGGCCGTACAGTACGGCACCCTGGACATAACGGCCATTGTGGCCGCGCAGCAGGGCGGCTTTATGCACTGGACCCTGGCCACCAACCCTTTGGCCGTGGTGGCGGCGCTCATAGCCTTCTTAGGCATGTCCATGCACAACCCCTTCAGCGTGGTCATAGCGCCCCAGGAAATACCCATAGGGCCGCCCACAGAGTATCAGAGCAATCTCCTGGGCATGCTGCAAACCAACCGCGCCATATTCAACGGCGCCAAGCTGGTGCTGTACATGAACCTGTTTTTCGGCGGCGCCACGAACATAGTCGTGATGGTGATCAAGACCTTCCTGATCTACTTTATTAACGTGTTCGTAGGCCAGGCTTTTCCAAGGCTGCGGGTCGACCAGTCGATACGCTTTTTCCTCGGCGTGCCCACCCTGATAGGCATAGCCTCGGTTCTCATAGCGGCAATTTAGGAGGCGCACCGTGAGCGACAAGAAACTGAAACCGGCGCCGCTGGCCAACGAAGGCCTGTCGCCGGACGAGCGGGGGCTGTTCTGCGACGCGGCCCCCCGGGAATACGAACCGGCCAAGGGCGTCATCGAGGACTTCTACAATTGGGCCCGGGCCGAGAGCCTGTGGATACTGGGCTTCGGCACCGGCTGCGGCGCCATAGAGTTGCGGCCCCTCATGACCAGCCGCTTCGACATGTACCGCTACGGCATACAGGCCAGGCCCACCCCCCGCCAGTCCTGCGTATTTGTCATAGGCGGCTACGCCTCGGTAAAGACCCTGAAGCGCATCGTGCGGAGCTACGAACAGATGATGGGGCCGAAATTCGTGGTGGCCTTGGGCTCCTGCACCATAAACGGCGGCATGTACTGGGACAGCTACAACACCATAAAGCGCATAGACCAGTACATACCGGTGGACGTGTACATTACCGGCTGCATGCCGCGACCCGAAGCCCTCCTGGCGGGCTTTCAGGAATTGAAGAAGATCATCAGGGCGGGCAAGGGCGAGGGGCAGAATATCTATGCCCGCGATTTCGCCTGGTACAAGGCCAACCAAAAGCAGGTCATCAAGAACTGGGACATGCCCGACTATAACTGGTAGGAGACCGTAGATGAACGAACTAGCTACACGGCTGTCCGCGCGCTACGGCGCCCGCGACTGGCATGACCAACGCGCCGATTTGGCTACGATAGTCCTGGATGCCGACCGGCTGCGCGACGCGCTGGCCTACTTATGTAACGAGGAAGGCTATAAGCACCTGTCCTTCGCCACGGCCATAGATAACATAGAGCGGGGGGTATTCACCCTGACCTATACCTTGCGCAATCACGAGCGGGCCCACAGCCTTATCGTGCACTCCGACATAGACCGGGATAAGCCCGTCGTCGATTCTATCCACCTCTTGTGGGGCCAGGCCTGGACCTATCAGCGCGAAATGAAGGAATGGTACGGCATAGACTTTCCCGGCAGCCCGCGGGTAGACGAGGAATTCGTGCTGGAGGGCTGGGAAGGGCCGCCCATGATGCGCCGCGACTTCGACTCGCTGGCCTATAGCGACGCCACCTACGCCGAACGGCCCGGCCGCGCCACGAGCGACCCCGCCACGCACATGAAAGAGCAGCTCTACCCGGAGGCAGCGGAATGAAGAAAGAAAAGCTCCACGTCATACCCCCGGCGGAGCGGGCGAACCCCGACTTGGAATCCGGTAAGTACCTGCTCATGTGGCAGGGCCCCCAGCACCCCGGCATAACCGGCAATATGTCCTTGAAGCTCATAGCGGAAGGCGACAGCGTCGTGGACTGCGAGACCCACGTGGGCTACCTGCACCGCGGCTTCGAGAAGCTCATGGAACGCAGGCTATGGATGCAAAACTTTCCCCTGGTGTGCCGCATAGCCGTGCCCGAGCCCGACTTTAACGAGTACTGCTACGCCGCGGCCCTCGAGGAACTGGCCGGCATACAGATACCCGACAAGGCCGTATGGCTGCGCACCCTGTCCCTGGAGATGATACGCCTGGCGTCCTTCCTCATGTGGATAGGCGGGCAGGCGGGCGCCTTCGGCCACGGCACCATCATCCAATGGAGCGTTACCATGCGCGATTACGTGCTGGACCTCTTTGAGGAGCTCTCGGGCGGGCGCATATACCACATGTACATCATATCCGGCGGCGTGCGGGGCGACGTTCCCGCGGGCTTCTTCAAACACGTGCTGGAAATCATGGACACGGTACAGAAGAACCTGGACGACATAGAGCTCGTCATGTTCCACAACGTGGTCTTTAAGATGCGCGCGGAAGGCTTAGGCTACATACCACCCGACTGGGTGGACCATTACGGCATAACCGGGCCTAACGCGCGCGCGGCGGGCGTGGCGCGAGACCTCCGCAAGGACTTGGGCTACTTAGCTTACCCGCGCCTCGATTTTAAGCCTATCGTAGGGCAGAAAAGCGACGCTTACGAGCGGGCCAGGCTGCGCCTCCTCGAAATGTACCAGTGCATAGACTTGATCAGGCAGATCGTGGACAAGTGCCCCGCGGACGGTCCCTTCCGCGAGAAGCTGCCCAACCCGCTGTATTGGAAGATACCCGCGGGGGAGACCTACGTGGCGGCGGAATGCACCCGCGGCGAGTACGGCTTCTACGTGGTGTCCGACGGCTCCGACAAGCCGCGGCGCGTGGCCGTGCGCGGCCCGAGCTACACCCACGCCGTGGCGGTCATGGAGCGCTTAGCGCGCGGCGTTAACATAGCGGACGTGGCGGGCCTCATGGTAAGCCTGCACACCTATCCGCCCGAGATCGAGAGGTAAGCCCATGGATATCAAGGACTTCATAGCGCCCTTCGCCGTGTGGAAACGGGCTTTCGAAAAGCCCTTCACGGTGAAGAAGCCCATAGATGAGCGCCCAGGCGCCCCGCGCTACCGCGGCTTCCACATCAACGACGCCGAGCGCTGCGTAGGCTGCGGCACCTGCGAGGCCATCTGCATGAACAAGGCCATAGACCTCGTGCCGGTGGACGGCCGGGCGGCCAAAGACGGCGACTCGGGCCTGCGGCCCCGCATAGACTACGGGCGCTGCTGCTGGTGCGCCCTCTGCGTGGATATCTGCCCCTCGGGCTCGCTCAATATGAGCAACGAGTACCTGTGGATAGACAGCGACCCCGACGTATTCCGCTATACCCCCGGCGTGGACAAGAAACCCTGGGACGGCGCCGAACTGGGTTACCGCCGGGCAGAAGGCTATCGCCTGCTGGACGTAAAGCGCGTGCCCATGGCCGAGCTGGGCCACCGAGAAGCGGTTAAATCCTTCCTGGAGCTCGTGCAGGGCTATTCTAGGGACCAGGCCGAGAAGGAAGCGGACCGATGCGTATCCTGCGGCCTGTGCATAGCCAGCTGCCCCGCCCACATGGACATACCCGGCTACATAAAGGCCGTGCGAGAAGGCGACCTGGATACCGGCCTTAGGCTGCTCTACGAAACCAATCCCTTCCCCGAAGCCTGCGGCCGCATATGCACCCACCTCTGCGAAAGCGCCTGCTCCATAGGCACCGGGGGAGACCCCGTGGCCATACGCTGGCTCAAGCGCTACATAGCCGACCAGGTCGAGCTCTCCGCTTACGCCAAGGCCCTGCCACGCGCCGAGCCTTCTACCGGCAGGAAGGTGGCCGTGGTGGGAGCCGGACCCGGCGGGCTCTCCGCCGCCTACTACCTGGCGCTTTTGGGCTACGCGGTAAGCGTGTACGAAAAGGACGGCGAGGCCGGCGGCATGCTGCGCTACGGCATACCCGCGTATCGCCTGCCCTATCCCGCCTTAGACAAAGACATAGGCTATATAGAAAGCTTGGGCGTCGTCATTAAGCGCGGCGTAGCCATAGGCAAGGACTTGAGCCTGGCAGATTTACGCCGCGATTTCGACGCGATATACCTATCCACCGGCCTCCCGACCGCCTATGGCCTCGAAGTGCCCGGCGACAAGCACCCCCGCGTCCTGGACGGCGTGGCCGTGCTGGCCGCCGCCACTCGCGGCGAAGAGCTGGGCCTGGGTAAGCGCGTGGCGGTCATAGGAGGG
>JBGSKZ010000786.1:0-9930 GCA_041741035.1 Treponematales bacterium | reverse complement strand
CCCCTTCCAGCCGCCAAAGGCGCGGCGCCGCGCGGCATGGCCGCCGGGACGCTAGCGCTTGAGCAGCTTCACCATGTAGAGCCGAATGTACTCCTCAAGCGCCGCGTGGTTGCGTATCTTGAGGAGGTTGGAGGTATCGGCCAGGTTGGCGGCCATCATCTCCACGCGCTCGGGCGTGAAGCCGGCAGGCTTCATGGAACGCAGTATGCCGCGGAGATAGTCGCGCACGAGGGAGTTAACGTCCTCGCGCAGGTTGGCCTTGGCCCTCGGGTCGAGGATGTTGTTCCAACGGGATTCCAAAAGCTGCAGGTACTCGTCCGCGCCGTAACCCTCGGGCAGGAAGCGCCGTTCGGCTTTCTTGGCCATCTGGGAAAACTCGGCCGCCCGATTATTGGCCTGGCCCGCCGGGGACGCCCCTTTGGCGCTTTCCTCAAGCCCGCCGTTTATGGCTTTCTTGACGGCCTTGCGCTGGTCGGACTTGCGCTTGCTGGAGCGCTTAAAGATGCCGATAAACCAGGAAAGCACGGGCACGGTGTACCAGAAGGGCAGGAGCATGCGCACGTCGGTCAGGAGGCTCTTCCGGTCCAGGTTGAGCAGGGTGTCGAGCGGAGCCAGCCTGCCGCCGCCGAAGTAGCGGTCGAGGTCCGCGGGTATGTCCTTGCTGCCCCTGCTCTCGGCGTAAATAGCCGGGCAATAGCCTGAGCCCAGGGCGGCGGCCAGCACAGGGGAATTGGCGGCGAGGCGCTCGCTGAGCTCGGCGCGGAAGGCGTCGTCGCTCTCCATGGCGTCCACGCTGCCGAAATCGTACAGTATGCCGCGCCACTCGCGCACGATATGAGGCTTGATGGCGCCGCGGGCGTCGTGCAGTCCCTTCACCACGTACTGCAGGAAGCGGTCCTTGGCTATGAGCTGGGTCCTGCCCTGACCGGTGCTCAGCACGAGCAATTCGGGCAGCACGCCCTCGGGAGCGTCGGTGGTCTCGTCATGTATCCACTGCTCAAGCTCTTCGCGCGTATACTTGCCCAGGAGCGGTCGCCCCTGGCCGTCGCGGAAGTCTATGATTTCCTGGATAGTGTAGAGATAAGGCGCTTTGCGCAGGGAAACGCCCAAGGCCTTGAAGGCGTCTTCGCGCTCCTGGTGGCGTTGGGTTTTGCTCTTGAAATAGTTATTGTACACGTCGACGATGAAGGCCGACTGGAAAGCCGCCACGTCGTCGGGCGTGGGATCGCCCTTGCCCGATAGGTCCTTCTTGATGGCGCTGGACAGGTAGGCCCAGAAAGGATAGGTGAAGTCGCTCTTGCCCTGCCGCATTTCCTGAATAGCCTCGAAAGGCTTGATGAGCACCGTGGTCAGGGTATCCTTAAGCAGCATTTCCTTGCCGCCGAAAGCGCCTATCATGCGCTGCTGTATATAATCCTTATTGGCGCCTTTGCGCAGATAATGGCGCAGCTTGAGCACGGCGTACTCAAGGAGCTTATCGCCCACCGATACGGCCAGCACGAGCATGTGCTTCAGCCCCTCGGGGAAGGTAAGCTTATAAATGAGGGCCGGCCGGTCGCCCTCGAAATCGATAAGGGCGGGCAAATCGGTCTCTATGGATACGGGCTGTATCCACTCGCCGGGGACGTTTATCTTGAGGGCGTCCTCGTCGGGGAAGGGTATCTCGGGGTTTTCCTCTATGCGCCGGTACTCGGCGAGCACGGGTTCGGTGAAGGCTTCCGGCAGGTATATGCGGTCGATCTGATTGCCCGTGGACATAAGGGAGAGGCTCTTCTCGCGGGCAAGCTGGAAGAGGCGCGGCACGAGGATGGTCTCGGGGTGGAGGGCCAGGTCGCGGTAGAATACATTGCCCTGGTCGTAGGTTTTAGCCTGGCGCTGGACCGCTGCCATGAACACGCGGAAGTCTATGACGCTGAGCTTATTCCGCTGCGCGAAGGAGCGCAGAACCTGGTGTACGTCCAATTCGGTTGGCATAGGGCTATTGTACGTGTTTAAAGCGGGCTGGGCAAGAAAAAACGGCCGGGCCATATAGGCCGCGGCCGCGTTCGCTGCGATAGCGGGTAATCACTTGCGGGTCTTATGCCGATTCTTCCTCTTCTTCTTCTTCCGCTTGTGAGTCGCTATCTTCTTAAGCTTTCGTTTTCTTCCGCAAGGCACAATAATACTCCTTATGGTCCCTACCGAGCGTCGGCACCCATAGGGTACGCTTAGCTGACGAAGAGTCTTAGGGGATTATGCACGCATCCCGCTCTCGCGTCAAGACGCGGCGCATCAAGATAGCACGATTGCCCTTGCGTGTTTCCTCCGCATGGTCTATAAATTCATGGTAAGCCAACGAAGGCACTAGAATAAGGAGCCGTAACCGCCATGATCGCCAAGAGTGACATGCCCACGATCAACGACAAGAAACCTGAGGGGCTCAAGCCCGAAGGCACGCCCTACCGCGTGCTCATCGTTGATGATTCTATGTTCATAGCCAAGCAATTAGGACAAATCCTCACCTCTGAAGGCTTCGAGGTAGTGGGTACCGCTTCTGACGGCCTAGTAGGCTTCGAAAAATACAAAGAATTGAGCCCCGGCATCGATCTCGTTACCATGGATATAACCATGCCCCAGATGGACGGCGTAACGGCCCTCGAAAAGATCCTGGAATACGATAAAGGCGCCGTAGTGGTCATGGTGAGCGCCCTTGGCAAGGAAGACGTGGTCAAGAAGTGCCTGCTCATGGGCGCCAAGAGCTATATCGTTAAGCCCCTCGACCGGAAAAAGGTGCTCGAGCGCATCATATCCATACTCAAGCGCTAGAGTCCGCGCTAATTAAAACGGCCACCCAGTCGGGTGGCCATTTTGTTTGCCTGCGCAAGGGACCTATAAGGGTCTTATACCAGCTTAACCAGCTTGTTTGACTTGAGGCAGCGGGTGCAAACCTTAACGGACAGCACGGTGCCGCCTATCATGGTCTTCATGGTGAGCAGGTTCGGCCGCCAGGTGCGGCGTACCCTGTTCTTGGCATGGCTGACGGTATTGCCGAAGGTGGTGCCTTTTCCGCAAAGATCGCATCGTCTAGACATATTTGTACGTCTCCGTTTCCGTAGTGCTTACAAAGTTGGGTATCCAGAAGGGCCGAGCATGAACCCCCCGTTGGACATCGGGCGCCGCCGGGCCATTGAAGCCACGGAAGCGGCCGCAGTATAGCAAAGAGCCGCGGGTCGTGTAAAGTAGGCTTAGCGGCCGCCCATCATGCGTTCGGCCGTCTTTTTGTTTTTGATGGCCTTTTTCATCATGAGCCGCGACTTTTCGAACTTCTTGAGGAGCCTTGCCACCTCGGCCACCGAGGTACCCGAGCCTTTGGCTATCCTGGAGCGGCGCGTGGGGCCTATGATCAGGTAGTTCGCGCGCTCTTTCCTGGTCATGGACAGGAGTATAGCCTCTTCGTACTTGAGGCCGGCCTCGTTGAGCTGCTCGTCGCTTATCTGGCCGGCCATGCCCGGCATCATATCGACGAAATTCTTGAGCGAGCCCATCTTCTTGACCTTGCGAAGCTGGTCGAGGTAATCGTCCAGGGTAAAGCTCTCGTTCGTGAGCTTGCGCTCAAGCTCGGCCGCCTCGTCCTGGTCGAAGGCTTCCTGGGCCTTCTCGACGAGCGACACGATGTCGCCCATGCCCAGTATGCGGCTGGCAACGCGCTCGGGATAGAAGGGCTCAAGCCCTTCGGGCCGCTCGGATACGCCCACGAACTTGATGGGCTTGCCGGTAATGGCCTTAAGCGAGAGGGCTGCGCCGCCGCGGGCGTCGGAATCGAACTTGGACAGGATGACGCCGCTTATGCCTATGCGCTCGTCGAAGGCCTTGGCTATGTCCACGGCGCTCTGGCCGGTCATGGCGTCGGCCACAAGCAGGGTCTCGTCGGGCTTGACGAGGTCGCGCATCTTCTCCAGCTCGGCCATCATGGCCTCGTCGAGCTGCATGCGGCCGGTGGTGTCGACGATGAGTACGTCGTATTGCTCTTTTTTGGCCTTGGCCAGGGCGTTTTTGGCTATGGCGAGCGCGTTTGAGCCGTCCTCCCGATGGACGGGAACGCCTATCTGCTCGCCGAGCACGGCCAGCTGCTCCGCGGCCGCGGGGCGCACCAGGTCGCAAGCCGCTAGGAGGGGGCGTCGGCCGAGCTTTTTCAGGTACAGGGCGAGCTTGGCGGCGCTCGTGGTCTTGCCCGAGCCCTGGAGGCCCGCCATCAGTATGACGCTCACCACGTCGGGGCCCTTGAGCGCCAGGTCCTGCCTCGTGTCGCCTAAGAGAGCGACCATGCGGTCGTGCACGATCTTGACGAACTGCTGCCCGGGGGATACGGCCTTGAGCACTTTCTCGCCCTTGGCCTCTTCTATGGTGGCGTTGACGAAGCGGCGCACTACGCGCAGGTTCACGTCGGCCTCCAGGAGGGCCATCTTAATCTGATCGACCGCCTCATCTATGTTCTTTTCGCTTATGGACGCTTTGCCGCCAATGACGCGCACGACGTCGCCCAGTTTCTTCGTAAGGTTTTCCAGCATGGCCATGGGTATATCGCTCCGTACTCTACAAAATGTGCGCGGATTATCCGGGCGGGACCTTAGGAGCCTTCACGCTCCGGTTCAAGTGCCTAAAGAGCGCCTTTAAGGCCCACGGCCTCCGCTTCGCTCCGCAGGGCCTGTATGGTCTCCACGATGAGCTCGTCGAGCGGCAGGCCCAGCATGGCAGCGCCCTGCTCAATAATATCGCGGCGCACGCCCGCGGCGAAGGCGGCGCTACCCCACTTTTTCTTTACAGACTTAAGCTCCATATCGAGCACGCTCTTCGACGGCCGCACGTAGGCGCAGGCGGCTATGAAGCCGGTGAGCTCGTCCGCGGCGAACAGCGCCTTCTCCATAACCGATACCGGCTCCACGGCGGAGCAGAGTCCCCAGCCATGGCTCTCCACGGCGTGGATGAAGCCCTCGTCGAAGCCGGCCTTCTTCAGGATGGCCCCGGCGTGCCGTAAATGCTCCTCGGGATACTTCTGGTAATCGATATCGTGCAGGAGCCCCACTATGCCCCAATACTCAGGGTCCTCGCCATAGCGCCGGGCAAAATGCTTCATGGCCGCCTCCACGCTCAGGGCGTGCTTGAGCAGCGATTCGTCGTCGTTATATTCATGCCACAGCGATAAGGCCGCGTTCCTGTCCATGCTAAGCTCCTCGGGCACTGGCGTTTTCGCTGGAAATGATACAATAAATTGCTTACAATGCCCAGGTATGAAAAAAGGCGTAGCGATAATCCTAATATTCCTTGCCTGCGCTGGCTTGGCATGGACGGAAACGCGGCTCAGCGCAGCCGAGCGGGCATGGCTGACCGAAAAAGGCGAACTGCTCTTCGTAGGGCAAACCGCCTACCCGCCCTTTGAATTCCTCCACCCGCGCCATGGCGAATACACGGGCATGGCCATAGAGCTTATACGCTGGATAGCCACGGAATTCGGCTTCTCGGCCGTATTCGACCCCATGCCCTTCGCGGAGGCGCAGGAGGCGGTATTAAGCGGCAGGGCGGACGCCATTACCGGCCTGTTCAGGAGCGAAGAACGCGCGCGGCGCTTCACCTTCAGCGCCGAGGTATTTTCGGTGCCAGCGTCCATCTTCGTTAAGCGGGAGCGTACCGACATCGTGGAGCTCAGCGATCTCGAAGGCAAGCGCGTGGCCGTGCAGCGGGGCGACTATGCCATAGAATTCCTGCGTGGCGCCGGCATAAACGTGGACTTCCGCTATACAGACGACTTTTCGTCGGCGCTCAACGCCGTGGCCCAGGGCGAGGCGGACGCGCTCATAGGCGACGAGCAGATCGTCCTCTACTATATTTATGACGGCCGGCTCACCGGCGCGGTAAAGAAAACCGGCGAAGCGCTCTATATAGGCTCCGATTGCATGGCCGCCAGGCTGGGCAGCGACATGCTCATAGCTATCCTGGATAAGGGGCTGGAAAAGGCGAGGGAGAGCGGCACGCTCGCCAGAATCTACGAGAAATGGCTCGGGGTAGACTATGCCGGACAGGCGGGCTCGTCCTCCGCCTGGGTGCTCCCCTTGTCCTTGGCTCTCGGCGTGGCCTTATTGCTCGTGGCCCTGGTATCGTTTTGGACCTTACAGCTGCGCAGGCTCGTCAGGCTCAAGACCGACGAGCTTTCGAAGCTCAACGCCGCGCTCAAGATCAGCAATCAGAACCTGACCGCCGCCAACGCCCAGCTCGTGCGCGATATGGAAGAGCGCTCCCGCTTCGAGGAGGAACGGCGCAGGCTGGAAACCCGCATGATCAAGGCCCAAAGCTACGAGAGCATGGCCCTGATGGCCGGCGGCATAGCCCACGACTTCAACAATCTGTTAACCGCTATCGTGGGCGGTATGAACGTGGCACTCCTGAGCTTAGGGGCGGAAAGCGAAGCCGCGAGCTACCTGAACCGTTCTTTGGCCATAGCCAAGCAGGCTGGCGAGCTCGCGCGGCGCATGCTGGAATTCTCGGGCTTGAATATTTTCGCCAATGAAAAGCTCAACCTATCCGAACTCGTGCGGGAAGCCGCCCTCGTGCTCAACGCCATGACCCCGAATGGGGCGAAAATAGCGTTCCATCTGCCCGAAGAGGCCCTTATAGTGCGCGGCGATCCGGTTCAGCTGCGCCAGGTGCTCGCCAACCTGGTAGCGAACGCCGTCGAGGCTTCGCCGAACGCCCAGGCGAGCCTTACGGTGTCCGTGCGGCGCGAATATTTACACGCGGAAGCGGCCAAGCTCGTGAAATACGGCACAAGCCTGGAAGGCGGCTCCTATGCCCTGCTCGAAGTGCTCGACAAAGGCGCAGGCATCGCGCCTGAAAACAAGGACAGGATCTTCGATCCCTTCTTTACGACGAAGAAGAACGGACGCGGCTTGGGCCTGGCCGCCCTGCTGGGCATAGTGAAGGCCCACAAGGGCGCCATCAGCGTGGAGAGCGAGGCTCAACTGGGCACAGCTTTCCGCGTGTACCTTCCCTTGCGGGATCCGGCGTCCGAGGACTAAAGGCCTCGCCCCGCCCTACTTGACCTCCCCAGGAAAATCGGTACAATAACTGACGTTTTCCCAAATAAGTCCAAACCTACCAGCAGGAGTTCCTACACAGCATGAAATTTCGCGGATTCAAGAGGATATTCAGTCCCCTGGCTCTCTTTTGCATTGCCGCCTCTGTGCTCAGCTGCCGCGGCGAAAGCATTTTTAAAGGGACCGTAGCCCCCGTCTATCTGCCCAGCGACTTTCGTGTGCTCAGTTCCATAGAAAAAGAAGACTACGCGCTCGCCCTGCGCAGCTTGAGCAGGGCTGACCATATATCGCAATTTTTCGAGGCCGAGGAAACCCGTGAAGCCACCCTGGACTTCTTCACGAGCTTAACCGGCTCGCGTACCGTTGCCGATGCCATACTGAGGAACGCGCTGAAGCACCAAGTCGACGCGGCACTGGCCTTCGCGCTCGCGTACGAGGAGAGCCGCTATAAGACGGCGGCCGTGGGCCATAACAGCGACTCCATAGACCGAGGGCTTTTCCAGCTCAACTCCAAGTCTTTCCCCAAGCTGAGCGTGCCGGACTTCTTCGACCCTGAGAAGAACGCCAACCACGGCATGGCCCATTTGGCCTTCTGCCTGGAAGCCGGCGGGAACGAGGTGGCGGCGCTCGCCATGTACAACGCGGGGCAGGCCAGGGTGGCCAAGGGCGGCACGCCGCGCAAGACCCTGGACTACATTCACCGCATAACGAGCTATAAAATGAACCTGGAAGCGCTTTTCGAGGCGCAGGTGGTAGCCAAGTCTTCGCCCCAGGATACGCAGCGCCTGCTTCTGGCCATGGGTGAATCCTCGAACAAGAACTAGCGCTTAGTAAGCCAGGAACGCTCGCCGAACTTTTCCCCGGCCAGGCGAAGGGCGTCGTCCAGTTCGGCGGCCGAGGGCTCGCCCGCCGAAAGGCTGGCGCCCAGGGCGGCCGCGAAGCCCTCCCGGAACGCGGGCAGGGCTTCCGCGTAGCCGAAGTCGCGGCAGAGCATGGCCGATATCGAGCTGACCCTAGCCTTAACGTCCTCGATGAGCTTGCCCTTCATCTTCTCGCCGGGCACCTTGAGGAGCTCGAACATCTCGTCGACGTCTACGGATAGGAGCACGGTACCGTGCTGCAGCAGGCAGCCGCGCTTCCGCGTCTGGGCGTTGCCCGACAGCTTCTTGCCTTCCGCCACCACGTCGTTGAGCGGGGCGAAGGCCGCGTCTATGCCCAGTATCCTCAGTCCCGCCACCACGCCCGCGCATATGGTCTTATACGAATCGAGTATGGTGCCCGCGGCCAGAGGATGGGTTTCGGGCAGCACTATGCTGTAGGTAAGCTCGTCGGCGTGGTACACCGCGCCGCCGCCCGTTACCCGACGCACGATATCGACGCCTAGCCTGGCGCAGGCCGCGCCGTCCACCTCGTCCTCTATGCCCTGAAAATAGCCTATCGATACCGCGCGGGGCTTCCAGCCGTAAAAGCGGAGCGTGGGCGGCTCGCGCCCCTCGGCCACCGCGTTGAGTATGGCTTCGTCCAGGCCCATATTGAAGGCGGCGGGACGGAAGCCCGTCTCCAGGTAACGCAATTCCATAACTTATGCTCCTGTGCCGGACGCGGACGCTACTATGGCCCTGGCCGCGTCGTCGAGATCTTCGGGCAAGAGGCCGAATACGGTAACCCCGCGCTCGGCTACGCCCCTGGCGAAGGCGGCGCCCAAGTCGGCGAGCGCGCAGCCGGGCAGGCTCGCCTCCACGGCCTCGAAGGCGTTCTCCGGATGGGCGAAGAAGTCGCCGCGCAGGCGCAGGGCGAGGATGCGGCCTTCGGCCCAGCTCAGTTCGAGGCGGATAAGCTTGCCGCCCTTGGCCCTGCCTACATACGAGCCCGTCATGGCGCTTCCGTCCCGCCCAGGGCCTTATGGCCTTCCTGCGCATGGTAACTGGTGCGGGCCAAGGGCCCCGATATAACGGAGGAAAAGCCTTTGGCCTTGGCCGACGCGGCGTAGCGCGCGAAGGTATCGGGATGAACATACTCGAACACGGGAAGCTGGGCGGCGCTGGGCTGCAGGTATTGGCCCATGACCAGTATGTCGCAGCCGACGCCCCTGAGCTCGTCCATGGCGGCCAGCACCTCGTCCTCGCGTTCGCCGAGCCCTAGGAGCAGGCTGGACTTGGTGGGCAGGCCCGCCTTTTCCTTAGCCTCCCGCAGGGTGGCAAGCGATATATCGAAGCTCGCGCGCGCGTCGCGCACGCACTGAAGCCGGCGTACCGTTTCCACGTTATGGGCAAGTACGTCGGGAGGCGAGGCTAGCAAGGAGTCCATTTCGGCGCCGCGGAAATCGGGAATGAGCGCTTCTATGAGGGTGTCGGGATTGAGCGCCTGGATGGCGGCTATGCAGCGCGCGAAATGGCCTGCGCCGCGGTCGGACAGGTCGTCGCGGTCCACGCTCGTCAGCACCGCGTAGCGCAGCTTGAGCTCCCGCACGGCCTCGGCCAGCTCGCCCGGCTCAGCTTCATTGATCGGCGATCCCTGCCTGGCCGTGCCCACCGCGCAGAAGCGGCAGCCGCGGGTGCATATATCGCCGAGCACCATGAAGGTGGCCGTGCCGCAGCCCCAGCATTCGGCCTTGTTCGGGCACGAAGCCTCGTCGCAAACCGTATGGAGCCCGCGGCGGCGTATGAGCTCGCTCATGCCGCGCCAGCGCTGCCCTTGGGGTATGGCCACCTTTAGCCAAGCGGGCTTTCGTCGAAGGGCCGCGCTGCCCGTATGCGTATCCACTATGTAGCTCCTTAATCCGCCGAACCGCCTTCATGTCTAGGGCCAGGTCTCGCCGGCGTGCCTCGCCTTGGCGGCGCCGCGCCTTCCTTGCCGGCGTGCC
>JBGSKZ010000785.1:0-5783 GCA_041741035.1 Treponematales bacterium | reverse complement strand
GTCCCTCCTGCATAACCAATATGGCCACGGGGGCCGATCGCAAGAGAAGGTCGTATTGTTCCATGCTGTCCCGCAGACGCTCCTCCATGAGCCGCTCGGCGCTTATATCGCGGGTATTGGCGACTATGCCTTCCACCGCCTGCCCTTCGCCATAATAGGGGAAGTAGCTTACCTGCACATAGCGCCTGCCGAGCGTAGGGTATGTAACCCAGGCTTCGTAGCGCACTGCCTCGCCGGCTAGGCAACGGTCGAAATGGGGCTTTGCCTGGCTTAAAAAGAATTCTTCCCCGAGGTACTCGCTCACGCTGAGCCCGATGAGGCTTTCGGCCTTACGGCCGGAGAAGGTCTCGTATGCTTTATTGACTATCCTGTAGCGATAGTCCCTGTCGAGAAGCGCAATGCCGTCCGCGGTCGAGGATATGATATTGCGGAATTGATTGAGGTATTCCACATGTTCCCTGCGCTCGCTGATATCCTGTACGTGGGTAATAAAATGCTGCGGCGCCCCCGCCTCGTCGCGCAGCAGCACGGCGCTCAGGTCCGCCCAAACGGCGTGGCCATCCTTGTGGATGTAGCGCTTGGAGAAGCGCGTTCGTTCGGCCTGGCCCTCGAGGAGGCACTTCATGCGCTCCAGGCTCAAAGCTTTATCGTCCGGATGGGTAAGCGAGCTAAAATCGGCCGCCTGCAGTTCATCGCTCCCATAGCCGAGCATGGCGCAGAAGGCCCCGTTAGCCTGGATGAAACGCCCGTCGGTGGCCGTGAGTACCATGCCCGTAGCCACGTTTTCAAAGGCGCTGCGGAATTTTTCCTCGCTTGCCCAGAGCCTGAACGCCATTTTAATGGAGGCGAGCAGCACCGTCTCGCCCGAATTCTTGACTATATAGCCGAAGGAGCTTATGCCTTCGGTTTTTTCCACGACATCCGGCTCGGTGTGCGATGAATGGAATACTATGGGCAGCGCATGCTTCCCTAAGATAACGCGGGCGGCCTCCGTGCCGTCCATCCCCTTGCCCAAATTGATATCCATGAGGATAAGGCCAATTTCCGGATGCTCGTCAGCCGCTTCGACCGCCTTTTCCCCGTTCGTCGCGACGAGTACGGCGAAACCGAATTTCTTGAGCGTCATGCTCACGCTCAGTGCTATAATAGCCTCGTCTTCAACGAGTAGTATGGTTTTAGGGCGTCCGCTCGCCATAGCCGCAGTCCATGGCGCAAGTATAAATGATGGGGTCGTGCAATGCCAGTTTACATGAACGAAAAGAGCGAGCGAGCGCGGGCGCGCAGCCGGCGAACAGCCCTTCGACGCGGTGTCTTCCTCGGGCTGAGGCAGGGCGCAATGCCGCTACCGCCCGCGCTTTTCCTCTCGCTTGCCTTACTCTGCCTGCCGGCCGCGGTGCCCGCGGAAGCGCCAGGGGCCGCGGAAGCGCCGCCTCCCGCGTTACGCATGGTCCTCGTCGAGCCCGGCTTCTTCCTGATGGGGGACGATGCGGGCGGCCCGGATCAGAAGCCCGCGCATAGGGTAGCGATAACGAGGACGCTGCTGGTTGCGGACCGCAAGGTCACCGTGGCGGAGTACGCGGCGTTTTGCGCCGCGGCCGGCCGGCCCAAGCCGGCTTCCCGCTGGGAGGACGATGCGGCCATGCCCGCCATCGGCGTCGACTGGCGCGACGCCGTCGCCTATTGCAATTGGCTGAGCGAGCGCGATGGGCTAAAGCCCTGTTATTCGGGCTCGGGCCACGCTATACGCTGCGACTTTAACGCCGACGGCTATCGGCTGCCCACCGAGGCCGAATGGGAATGGGCTGCGCGGGGCGGCCGCCTGAGCAAAGGCTATAGCTACGCCGGTAGCGACGACCCCCTCGCGGTGGCCTGGTTCGACGAAAACTCGGGCGGCCGCATGCATCCGGCCGGCGGCTTGGCGCCGAACGAACTGGGGCTTTTCGACTTCTCGGGCAATCTCTACGAGTGGTGCTGGGACTACTATTCCCGGGACGCCTACGCGGAGGCGGCGCCGGCCGACCCGTCGGGACCGGCCATGCTGCCTAAGGCCACGCCGCGAGGCCCCGAGCGCGTGCGCAGGGCGGGCAGCTGGCGGGAGAACCGGGAGTCGGTACGCATAAGCTTCAGGGCCAGGGACAATGAGAATTATCCCGGGGATAACGGCTTCAGGCTGTTCAGGACGCTTAGCCCAGCCCGATGAGCGCCTTCAGGAAGAGGTGGTCGGAGGGCAGGCGCGAGCGCTGCTCATAGTTGAGCGGTATGATATCGGCTATGGTGCCGCCGCCGAGAACGGCAAGGTCGTTGGAGCAGAATATATAGTCGAGCTGGTTGAAGCTGGGGCCGTCGCCGAAATAGAAGTGGGTGTAGCGGCTCTCCGCCGCTATGCCCAGCTCTTCAAGCACGTCGCGGAAGGGCAGGGCGAGGAAGGGCTCGAACTCGAACTGGTGAGCGCCGCGCATGGCTATGCCGTTGAAGTCGCCGAGCACCACGCAGCCGCTCCTGCCCACGAGCCTGCAGAGTTGGCGTATTTCCTGTACGCGCCGTTCTATGCCCAGGTCCGGCCCCAGCGGCGACTTCAAATGCACGACGAAAAAGTCCAGGTCAGCGCCGTCGGCGCGGATGCTTACCTTGAGCATATTGCGGGAGAAATCGCCGCGCATATTCTTGGCCCGTACCCGCTCAAAGCGGCCTTTCTTGACCAATGCGCCGACGAAAATGCCCCGGGTGCTGTTTTCCTCGTGCAGGAAGCATTCGTAACGCCCGTCGAGGTAGTAGCGATTAAAGTTTGATAAGGTTTCTATGCCGCCCACTTCGCAGAGCCCCACGAAATCAAAGTCTTCGTCGCGTATGGTCCTGGCTATGTCGGCTATCTTGGAGCGCTCTTTATTCGGGTTATAGATGGACGCGTTCATGCCCTGGTATTCGTCGTCCGACAGGGCGAAGAATGCTTCGGCCGAGTACGGCCGATCGATGAGCATATAGAAATTTTCCGCGTTGAAGGTGGCTATGGAGAGTTCGCCCATCAGTATCCGGCCTTCTCCCGAAAAGCATATGGCATGTATCCTCCGCGGGTACATAGTAGCGTCAAGGGCCGGCCCTGGTCTATCGGAAGGAAAGGCCGGTACGCTTTGACAGCGCGGCGCTTATTCTATAGGATTACTGGCATGAATATCCCCGCCATAGCCAAGAAGCGCTTCGCGCTCGCCGCCCTTCTCGCGTTCGCGTGCGTAGCCGCGGGCGCCCAGCAGAAAACGCCGATCGTGCCCACGCCGCTCAGCCAGGAGCTCGTCAAGCTCTTTCCCGAAATAGCCTTCGGCTACATCGACTTCTCGGGCAACGGCAAGCCGGACCAGAGTTCGGACTTGAACGAGTACATACCCGATTCCCGCGTGCGGGACGGCCAGCTGCAGGCGCAGGAAATCCTGGATTTCATCGTGGGCAATTGGCGCTTTATCAGCGTGGCCAAGCTAGGCGCGGTGCGCTCGGCCCTCAAGTCCTCGCCCGGCGCCATAAGCGAGCTCATAGCCATAAATTACGCGGGCGCGCTGGACGAGGTGCTGCTCCTGCGCGAGGAGATGGGCGACGGCTTGTATCTTACGCCCTCGGCGTACAAGGAAGCCATGGAGCGCATAGGCGGCATTATAGCCGTCATGGCCGACGCCTATAAAAAAGAAGGGCAGAAAAGCGACGCCGATTTCGTGGCGGCCAGGGACGAGCTTTTCGGCCTCATAGAGAAGGGCTACCCCCTGCCACTCGACCTTCCCGCCGAGGAGGCGGGCGTGCTGTCGACGACTATGATCAGCGTTATCGTCAAAGAGCAGAAATCCAATCCCGCCCGCACCCGCACGGCTATTAGGGTACTCGGCCTTATCAAGTCCGAGGACGCCGCCCCCTGGCTCGTGGAGCTGGCCTCTGGTAGCGCCTATCCCGTGGAGGCCATGAAGGCGCTCGGGGATATAGGCTACAAGCCCGCCCTTCCGGCCATAGCGGAGCAATTGCGCTCCTCCGCGTCCCTTGAATTGCGCAAGGCGGCGCTGCAGGCCACGGGCGCCATCGGGGGCGTGGAGGGCCTGGACGCCATACTGGATCTGGTTAAGCCCGCAGGCAGGGAAGAGCTGCCGCCCGCCCTCCTCGAGGCCGCCGTCCAGGCGCTCTCGGGCATAGCCCAGAAGGGTAATACCGATCTCCAGATCTTCGCCGCGCTCAAGGAACTCTCGGTATACGAGCTGCCCTCCATACGGCGCATAGCCGCGACGGGCTTAGGCGCTTTCGTGTCCGCGCAGGCCGCCGAGACGCTCATAGCCATGGTCGGGTCGGAAAAGGATCTCTGGGTGCGCAAGGCGGCGGTAACGGCGCTTAATCGCCAGAAAGGCGATCTGGCCATGCCGGCCTTGCTCAAGCTCCTGCGGGAGAAAAACCTGGATCCCGGCCTTAAGGCCCTTGCCCTGAGCGCCGCCGGCGATAACAGCGCGGGCGCGCAGGCCATGGCGCTGCTGGTGGAAGCCCTGGGCGACGCGGAAGAAGCGGTGCGCCAGGCGGGCGCTTCCTCGCTGCGTAAGCTTTTTCCCGCGAATCAGGCTCTCGTGACCAGTAGCCTCACGCGCGCCCTCATAGCGAGCAATGACGAGACCTTCCTGTCCACGGGCAGCTCGCTCCTGGCCGTGCTGGCGGATCCGGCGTCGGTGCCCAGCCTGATCACGCTCCTGGCCAAGCCCCAGCCCGAGGTGAAGCGCCTGGCGGCCTGGGCCCTGTCCCGTATTCAGGCGCCGCCGAACGCCAAGGCGGTGGGCGAGCTGCAGAAGCTCGTCACCAACGAGAACGAGACCATAGCGGTGCGGGTCAACGCCGTTCGCGCCATAGGCTCCATGGCCTACGATACGCCCCAGCTGGCCGTATGGCAAACCCTGGTGACCACCATACAGATGCGCGGCGACAAGTATACGATGCTCCGCTACTACGCGGTGCGCGCGCTCGGCGAGCTAGGCGCGGCCAATGCGCAGGTGGAGCTTGCCCTGGCCAGGGTGGCGGTGCGCGATACCGACCTTGAGCTGCGCAAGGAAGCCGCCTACGCCCTTAAGCGCCTGCCAACCGTTAGCGCGGATACCCTGGAAGCCCTGGCCTCGTCCTTCGTGGACGCCAAAGAGGACGAGCTTAAGGTGCGCATCATCGAGACCCTCGGCGACCTCGGCTCGGCCAAAGCCGCCGAGCTCGCGGCCGATTTCCTGCGGGGTGAGCTCACGCTTTCCCTCAAGCGCCGGGTCATACAGGCCGTATCGCAAAATCCGGACGAATACTCCGCGGGTATCATACTCGACGCGGCGGCCGACCCTAAGGCGGCCGATTTCGTGGCCGTGATACTGGAAGGCTATCCCGCGCGCACGATACGCTCCGTAGTGAGCCGGCGCCTCCGTACCGAGACCGACGCCGGCATACTGTCCGTACTAAACTCGCTGGACGCGGTGCTGGCCGATTAATACCGGCCGCGCCGCGCCCGGCCCTTCGGGGCTAGGGCGCCGCCTGGTCCACCAGGGCCTGGAGCTGAGTCCTGAAGTCGGAGAACTCTTTGCCCGCGGCGGCGGCGCTATCGCGCACGGACTGGGTACGCGGCCCCGGCTTGTAGCCTATGACCGCTTCCACCTGCGCCTCGCTTAAACCCCAGTCATAGAGATCGCCGAAGGTGGTCTTGCCGACCACGGACCTGGCGCCGGCCGTACTCGTTCCCGTACCGGAACCGGTGCCGCTGGCCGTACCCGTTCCGGAGGCGGCCGCCGCGCTTGAAGTCG
>JBGSKZ010000784.1:0-1346 GCA_041741035.1 Treponematales bacterium | reverse complement strand
AGGCCCTTGAGCACCGAGAGCATGCGCCTGGCGGCCGCGCAGAAGCCCGCTATGTATTCGGCCACGAAGCGGCCGCTGGCGGAATTGGTAAGGTCGCGCTGGTGTTCGGATATCTGGTCCATGAAGAAGGTGACGACGCGCGGCGCGAAAGCCTTCCATAGGCTCTTCACGTGTTCCGAATTCCAGGGATTTCGCTTCTGGGGCATGGTGGAGGAACCAACCTGCCCCGCCCCGAAGCCCTCGCGCAGCTCGGCTAGCTCGGAGCGCTGCAGGTTGCGCAGGTCGTCAGCCAGGTTGGCTATGATGCCGAAGGCGGTATTGAGTTCGGTAAGGAGGCGCAAAAGGTGCTCGGGCTCGGCGAGTTGCGTGGAATGCTCGCTGGGCTTGAGCCCCAGCTTGCCCAGGTAGGAGCGCTCCACGGCTTCAGGGTCCGCGTAGCTCATGGACAGGGCATTATAGGAGCCGGTGGCGCCCGCCAGCTTGCCGCGCAGGTCGCCCGCGCTGAAGGCAAGCTCCGGCAAGCACTTGCCCAGGCGCGAAGCGTATTCCGCCATGGCGAAGCCGAAGGTAATGGGCACGGCGTGCTGGCCGTGGGTGCGCCCCACCTGAGGGGTATCAGCCTCGCGCTCGGCGAGGCCGCAAAGCTCAAGCTCGAGCTCCGCCAGGAGCGGCAGCACCACTAGCTGGCTCACGTCGCGCATGCGGGCCGCCTGTGCCGTATCCAGGATGTCCACGCTCGTGGCGCCTAGATGGACGAGCGGGGCAAGCTCGGGGGGAACGAGCCTCTGCAGCACGTTCACGAGGGCGCGCACGTTATGCTTGGTGGTCTCTTCTTCCGCGTATACCTCGGCGGGGTCTATACCCGCCGCCGCCGCGTCCAGGGCCGCGAAGAGTTCGGGCGTCGCGATCTTTCGCGCCTCAAGATGGGCCTTAACCAAAGCGACCTCGGCCTGTGCACAATAGTGCACAGAGGCGTCCTCAGAGAGGTAGCCGGAGAGGCGATCGAATAATTCCTCATTGGATGCCCAATAGCGATGGTCGAGTGGCGAGATATTCCGGAACATGTCGTGGGGGTGCATGAGTGGTTATACAATAAAAATACCGTCGGGAGCAAGAGGCTTTTGATAGCTAGATTCTAGATTCTATATTCTAGATTCTTTTAAGGGAATATAGAATATAGAATCTAGAATATAAGAATACCGGCCGCTCTAAGGTTCCAGGCGCCGGAGCTTGCCCGCCTCCACGGAAAAGTACGCGCTCGCAGGAAGGCTCCGCACATCGCGCCAGGGGCCGTGCGGCGCGCCCTCGGGGCCGCCTGCCAGGCGTATGGCCTTGACGGCCCTGCC
>JBGSKZ010000783.1:0-6571 GCA_041741035.1 Treponematales bacterium | reverse complement strand
AGCAGGGCGCGCAGGCGCTTGGCTATCCATATGCTGCGGTCAAGGTTCCAGCCGTCGAGGTGGAAGAGCGCGAGCTCGGGCCTGGCGCGCAGCACGGCCGAGCAGATGGCGGCGTCGCCGCCGTAGTCGAGTACGTCATGGTCCAGTATGGCGCAGCTCGCGCTGGCGCTTAAGCCGCGGGCGTCGGCGTAGGCTATGAGCTTGGCTGCCGCCAGCGATACGTTTTCCTTGGCGGCGTCTCCTTGCGAATCTTGTACGGGCAATTGCAGGAAAAGGGCTTTCATCGCTGGCAATACGGCTCCATGCGGGGGATAGGATCGAGAATACCCTGGAAACGGGCCGTGCGCATAGCCGCCTAACGCGCGCTTAGGCTTTCCATGCCCGCGGAGGAGGGAAAGCCGGGCAGCAGCTGAGCCCAGGAGCCCCGAAGCGTGGGCGCTTGGAGGGCGCGCCCAAGGCGCGCGAGATATTCTTTCCTGCTCAAGTCCCTGCCTCCCATCGAACTGAGGTGCTTGGTGCGCACCTGGCTGTCTATGAGGGTGAAGCCTTCGTCCTTAAGGCGCCATACCAGCGGTATAAAAGCGGCTTTGGAGGCGTCGGGTGCCAGGCTGAACATGGATTCCCCGAAAAAGGCGGAGCCGAGGGCTATGCCGTAGAGCCCCCCCGCGAGCGCGTCGCCCTCCCAGGCCTCGACCGAATGGGCGAAACCGAGGGCATGCAGGCGCAGGTAGCCTTCTATCATGTCGTCGGTTATCCAGGTGCCGTTCTGGCCGGGCCGCGGCACCGAGGAACAGTGGCGGAGTACCGCCTCGAAGGAGCGGTCCACGCTTAGGCTGTAACGGCCCTTTTTGATGATTTTGCGCATGGTGGCCGATACGTGCAGCTCCTCGGGCAGGAGCGCGAAGCGCGGGTCGGGGCTCCACCACAGGAGGGGATCCTCGGCGTTGAACCAGGGGAATATGCCCTGGCTATAGGCCGACAGGAGCATGCCAGGCGATAGGTTGCCCCCTATGCACACGATCCCGTCCGGCGACGCGCTTTCGGGGCTGGGAAAGGGAAAGCGCTCGTGCTCGTCGAGCCAGGGAAAGGCCGAGGCGCGGCCGCCGCTGCGCTTTCCCGTCACCGGCGTTCGGCCTTTCCGCCCTGGCCGAGCAGGGTCTCCCCCGCCGCGAGCCGGTCGCAGAGCCGCTGAGCCGGATCCCAAGCCTTAAGGCACAGAGGCGTGAGCACGATGGATACGAGGAAACCCGCTATCGCGTCCACCGCGTAGTGGGCGTAGAGGTATACCGTGGCCGCGCTCACCAGGGCCGTTATGAGCGCATACAGAGCGAAGAGCCGCTTGTCTATGCGCCACGCGAAGATGCTGAAGAGCGTCATTTCCGCCACGTGGGACGAGGGGAAGGCGGCTCCGTAGAGCGTGGCGTGCTCGAATACGCCCTGGAAAAAGCGCACGAATATGCCGCCCTCAAAATGCTCGTACCACTGCGCGTGGAGGTCGGCGAACCAATACTTGGGCCCCTGCACGCGGAATATCACGTACCAGAGATCGAGGAGGCCGGATAAGGCCACGAAGGCGAAGATTTGCCGCTCGGCCTCCCTGTAGTCGCCGCGTATCCAGGGTAGCCAGGGCGTGATGGCCAGGACCAGGTAGTAGGAAAAGTAGGAGCCGAACATGAGCTCGTTCACGAAACGCGAGGACGAGAGTGCCAGGCTGAACTCGCGCGAAGGCTGGAAGCCGAAGATCATTTGATCCCAGCGCGCGAAAACGCCGTCGTAGGAGTAGCCGCCGAAGATCACCGAGGAGAGGAATATCGCCTCCATGAAGAAGATAGAGCTGACGAGCTGCGGATAGAAGCTGCGCACGAAATTGACCAGGGGGGGAGCCTTGCGCGTATCGATAAGCGGCAGGATCATGGCCGCCAGGGCTATGAGCGCCATGAAGGTGCCGGCCAGCCAGCCCCGCGACAGGGCGTGGCCGAAGAGAACGAGCCTGCCGGTGTTGGGAAAAGAGAAGGACAGCGCGGAGAATACGCTGGCCTCGAGCGCTATAAGCGCGTCGCTCGGGCGAAGCTCATAGGCTTTGCCAAGGTTCGCGGTATGGTACTGGCTTATCATGGCCACATTATAGCGCGCGTAGCACTATTTCCCCGTTCTCCACATCCGCCTTCGCGGCGCCGCCGTCCTTGAGGCTGCCGAAAAGCACCTCGTCTACGAACCAGGACTTAATCTTGTCCTCCACCACGCGGCTCACGTTGCGCGCCCCGAATTCGTCGCTGTAGCCCAGTTCAGCCAGTCGTTTCACGCAGGCGTCTGTGGCTTCCAGGCTTACCTTCTTTTCCGTAAGCTGGAGGCGGAAGTCGTCCAGGGCCTTCACCACGATGCGCTCGATAATCACCTGCGGCAGCCTGCCGAAGCGCACGACCGCGTCGAGGCGGTTGCGGAATTCGGGCGTGAAGGCTTTCTTTACCGCCTCGTCTATGGCGCCCTCGGTATAGGCGCGCTCGCCGAAGCCTATCATGGACTTGCCTAAGTCACGCGCGCCGGCGTTGCTGGTCATGATGAGTATGACATTGCGGAAATCGGCCTTGCGGCCCTGGTTGTCCGTGAGCGTGGCGTAATCCATGATCTGCAGGAGGATATTGTACACGTCGGGGTGAGCCTTCTCGATCTCGTCGAGGAGGACCACGGCGTGGGGCGTCTTGCGTATCGTATCGGTCAGGAGGCCGCCTTCCTCGTAGCCCACGTAGCCGGGGGGCGAGCCTATGAGCCTGCTTACCGTGTGCTTCTCCTGATATTCGCTCATATCGTAGCGGTGCAGGGCTATGCCCAGGGTATCCGCCAGGCGCTTGGCCAGCTCGGTCTTGCCCACGCCGGTGGGGCCCACGAAGAGGAAGTTGGCCACCGGCTTGTCCGCCGCCCGGAAGCCGGCGCGGCTGCGCTTTACGGCCTTTACCACGGCGTCAAGGGCGGCGTCCTGCCCGAACACCAGGCCCTTGAGGTCCGCTTCAAGGTGGACAAGGCGGTCGCGCTCGCTCTGGCTCACGCTCTTCTCGGGTATGCGGGCTATCTTGGCCACCACGGTCTCTATCTCGGGCCGGCCTATGCCCAAGGTGCCCACGGCCTCGTCGCCCGACTTGAAAGCGCGTATGCGCGCCCAGGCGCCGGCCTCGTCTATGACGTCTATGGCCTTGTCCGGCAGGCGGCGCTCGGTTATGAACTGAGCCGAAAGCCGCGCGGCCAGCTCGAGCGCCTCGTCGTCGTAGCGCACGTCGTGGTATTCCTCGTATTTGGAGCGCAGGCCCTTGAGTATGTCCACCGCCTCGCCCACGGAGGGCTCCACGATGTCTATCTTCTGGAAACGGCGCGATAGGGCGCGGTCCTTGTCGAAGAACTTGTTGTACTCGTCGTAGGTGGTGGAGCCTATGCAGCGCAGGCGGCCGCTCGTAAGGGCGGGCTTAAGGAGATTGGAAGCGTCCATGGAGCCGCCGGTTACGGAGCCGGCGCCTACTATGGTGTGTATCTCGTCTATGAAGAGTATGGCCTTCTCTTTCTTGAGTATCTCGTCCACCACGCGCTTTACGCGCTCCTCGAAGTCGCCGCGGAATTTGGTGCCGGCTATGAGCGAGCCCATGTCCAGGCTATACACCGCGTAGTCTCGCAGGCGCTGGGGCACGTTGCCGGCTACGATGCGCTGGGCCAGGCCCTCGGTGATGGCGGTCTTGCCCACGCCGGCGTCGCCCACGTGTATGGGGTTGTTCTTGAGGCGGCGGCAAAGCACCTGCACGGTGCGCTCTATCTCGGCGTCCCTGCCTATGACGGGCTCGAGCTTGCCTTCGGAGGCGAGCTTGGTAAGGTCCGTGGTGAAGAGGTCGAGAGCGCCCTGGCGCACGGTGCTGCGCTGCTTGGCGCGGCCGCCGAGCTCGTCCTCCTCGTCGGGGCTGGTGAAGGGACCCGGCTCTTCCGAGCCCTCGGCCTGGCCGGGCCCGTAGGCGTTGGTTTCCGTGCCTTCGGCCTCGCCGTCTAAGCCATGGCTTATCACCTCGAGCAGGTGGAGCCTGTTCACGCCCGACTTGCGGAGATAGTAGGCAGAGTAGTTGCGCTCCTCGTCGAACAGGGACACGAGCACCTCGGGTATGCCCACCTCGGCTTTGCCCGAGCCCTGCGACTGAAGCACGGCCCGCTCTATGACGCTCTGGAAGCCGGCGGTCTGTATGGGCTCCTGGTCCTTCACGGCGGGTATCTTCTGCTCGAAATAGCTCTCCATGCCGTGCTTGAGATGGTCGAGGTCCGCGTCGCAGGCGGCCAGTATGGTACGTACCTGCTCGAAGGACAGCGACGCGTAGAGTATATGCTCCGGGGTGAGGTATTCATGGCCCCTGAGCTTGGCCTCATTATAGGCGGCGTTGAATATAGCTTGAACCTGCTGGCTTACTTTCATAGTCCCTTATGCCTTCTCCATGGTGCAGCGCAGGGGGAACCCGTTCTCCCGCGCCATAGTATGCACCCGCTGTACTTTGGTGGTCGCGATGTCGAAGCTGTACACTCCGACCGTGCCCCTGCCTTTGCGATGAACGTCGAGCATGATCTTCGTGGCGTCCGGTATCGATTTATGGAAAACCGTTACCAACACGGCTACCACGAACTCCATCGTGGTAAAGTCGTCGTTAAGGAGGAGTACCCGATACTCGTCGGGCTCTTTGGTGTCTTGCTCATCCTCTACGAGGACATCGCCGCGTATATCGCTGAAGTCTGCCACTACGAGATAAAATAGCCATTCAGCTTCAGAAAAACAAGGCCGGCGGGGTGGTCCGGGGCCTAGAGCTCGTAGCGGGCGCCGTATTCCACGATGCGTATATCCCGTATGCCCTTCATGCCCAGGTATTTCCTGAGCCCCTCGAGGGCGGCGTCCTCGCCGTGCACCAGGAAGAGGGTCTTGAGCTGGGACAGGTCCATGCCCGACAGCCAGGCCCAGGTCTCCTCGTAGTCGGCGTGGGCGCTGAAGGCGTTTATCTGCTCCACGCGCGCCTTTACGGCGAAGGAATCCCCGTGGATACGCACCTGCTTCTGCCCGTCGCGTATGCGGCGGCCCAGGGTATTGGCGGCCATATAGCCCACGATCATGATGGCGTTGCGCTCGTCGCTTATGCCGTGGATAAGGTGGTGCTGTATGCGCCCGGCCTCGCACATGCCGTCGGCCGATATGATGATGGCGGGGCCTTGGAGCTTATTGAGGGCCTTGGACTGCTCCACGGTGCGGGAGAAATTGAGCTCGTTGAAACCGAAGGGATTCTTGTGGTGCTTGAGGAAGGCGTCGTGGGTTTCCTGGTCGTAGCATTCCGGATGCACCTGGAATATGCTCGTGGCGTTCACGGCCATGGGGGAATCCACCCATATGGGTATGGAGGGTATCTTGCCCTCCTCCACGAGGAGGTGGAGGTGATAGATTATCTCCTGGGTGCGTTCCACCGCGAAGGCCGGAATGATCACCTTGCCGCCCTTGGCAGCCGTTTCCCTGACGGTGGCGGCCAGCTTGTCCAGGGCCTCGTCGGCCTTTTCGTGCAGGCGGTCGCCGTAGGTGCTTTCGAGCACGAGGTAGTCCACCGCGTCCATGGCCTCTGGGTCGCGTATGATGGCCTTGTCCGGCCGGCCCAGGTCGCCCGAGAAGCCTATGCGCAGGGCGCGCCTCTCGGCGTCCTTGGCCGTCAGGTGGGCCGTGGCGCTGCCGAGTATGTGGCCGGCGTCGCGGAACTCAAGCTTCACGTCGCCCAGGGGCAGGGGCCGGCCGTAGGCTATGGTAACGAACTGCGCCGTGGCCTGTATGGCGTCCTGCTCGTCGTAGAGGGGCTTCCAATCGAAGGCCTTGCCCTGTTTGGCCGCCTGCTTGGCCAGGTATTCCGCGTCGCGAGACTGTATGCGCGCCGAATCCATCATGATGAGGTTGGCCAGGTCGCGCGTGGCGGGCGTGGCGTATACGTTGCCGGTAAAGCCGCGCTTTACGAGGAGGGGCAGCATGCCGCAGTGGTCGAAGTGCGCGTGCGTCAGTATAACCGCCTCTATGGAGGCGGGGTCGGGCACGAGGGCGCGGTTTTTCTTATCGCTCTCCTCGCGCTTGCCTTGGAAGGCGCCGCAATCGATCAGGTAGCGCTTGCCGTCGATGTCCAGTACGTGCTTAGAGCCGGTCACCTCGCGGGCGGCTCCCTCGGAATAGAATGTGATTGCCATAAAATCAAGGATAGGCGCAAAGCACGCGCTTAGCAAGTGCCGGATTTTTTGCGTTGCATAGTGGCGTATGTGCCTAAGGGAGCGTATAATCTTCCATACATGGAACGCCTGAACACCGGCTTGAGCGACACGGTAGAGCTCCTTACCCAGTCGGAATTCTTTAAGCGCCTCCTCCAGGACGACCTGTACTGGCTCGCCTCGCGCTCGGGGCTGTATCTCCTGGGCGATAACGAGCTCCTGTTCAGCGCGGGCGATCGAGCCGAGCGCTTCTTCGTGCTACGGCGCGGCGGCATCGTGGTGTCCAGGAGCGCCGAAAACGGCGAGCAGCGCGAGATGGCCCGCTTCGAGG
>JBGSKZ010000782.1:0-2515 GCA_041741035.1 Treponematales bacterium | reverse complement strand
CGCCGGCGGACGAGTTTAGCGCAGGAGCCGCGGGATCAGCGGGTAAGGCTGGTACAGCTGGCATGGCTGGTACGGCTAGCACGGTAGGCGCAACGCTTGCGGTGGGCACGGTAGGCGCGGCGGCTGCAGATGGCGCAGTAGCCTGGCCCGAAGACTTGCCCGAGGCCGCCTATGACCTCGTCGCCGAATTCGCCGACGTAACCCCGCGCGTGGACGGCTTCGAAGCATCCTGGCTGGCGGCGCGCCGCGCGCTTAAGTTGGGAGCGAGCTACGTGGCAGTCATGACGAGCGCCGATTTCGACCGCTTTGAGAAACGCAAGCCTAAAGGCTTCGCCAAGCTGCGGGAAAAGAAGAAGAAGGGCTGGACGGCTGGTTTGTGGCGGCTCGATAGTGTCGATAAATAAAATAAAATTTCACTGGATGAAATAGAGGCGTTTTTGCTCTTGCCGATACGGCTTTTCGGGTATACAACGTTAGGTGTCGCGCGCCGTATGAGCGCGCGCGGCGCATAAAAGGAGTATCCCCATGAACCTCGACAGCATCAAGCATGCCCGCGTGCGCGCCTGGATCGAAGAAAACATCGAGATGTGCATGCCAGACGACGTATACGTATGCGATGGCGGGCAGGAAGAAGCCGATCGGCTCGCGGAACGCCTTCTCCGCGCGGGAACTTTCAAGCGCCTGGAGAAGCGCCCTGGCTCGTACTATGTGGTAAGCGATCCCGGCGACGTGGCGCGGGTGGAGAACAATACCTTCATATGCTCGCGCTTCCGCGAAGAGGCGGGCCCTACGAATAACTGGGCCGACCCTCAGGAAATGAAGGGCGAGCTCAGGCAGCGCTTCTTCGGCTCCATGCGCGGCCGCACCATGTACATCATACCCTTCAGCATGGGCCCCGTGGGCGGCCCCCTTTCCCATATAGGCATAGAGCTCACCGACAGCATATACGTGGTCCTGAATATGCGCATCATGACCCGCATGGGCGGGAGCGTGCTCGACGCGCTGGGCCGCGACGGAAGTTTCGTTAAGTGCCTCCATTCCGTGGGCTATCCCCTGACGCCCGGCCGCCATGAGAAGCGCTGGCCCTGCGACGCGAATAACAAATATATCGTGCACTTTCCCGAGGAGCGGGCCGTGTGGTCCTACGGCTCGGGCTACGGCGGCAACGCGCTCCTGGGCAAGAAATGCTTCGCCCTGCGCATAGCCAGCGCCATGGCGCGCGACCAGGGCTGGCTCGCCGAGCACATGCTCATCCTGGGCATCACGAATCCCGAAGGCAAGAAGAAGTACCTAGCCGCCGCCTTCCCCTCGGCCTGCGGCAAGACCAATCTGGCCATGCTCGTGCCTACGCTGCCGGGCTGGAAGGTGGAAACCGTAGGCGACGATATAGCTTGGATGCGCTGGGGAGAGGACGGCAGGCTCTACGCCATCAATCCCGAGTCGGGCTTTTTCGGCGTGGCGCCGGGCACGAGCCTGAAGAGCAACCCGAACGCCATGAAGAGCATAGAGAAGAATTCCATCTTCACCAACGTGGCGCGCACGCCCGACGGCGACGTATGGTGGGAGGGCATAGGCAGCGAGCCGCCCGAGGGGCTCATAGACTGGCATGGGGAGCCGTATAACCCCAATACCGACAGGCCCGCCGCCCATCCCAACGGCCGCTTCACCGCGCCCGCCTCGCAGTGCCCCGTCATCGATCCCGCCTGGGAGGATCCCAAAGGCGTGCCTATAAGCGCCATACTCTTCGGCGGCAGGCGCGGGGGCACCGTGCCCCTGGTGCACGAGGCCCTGGATTGGGAGCATGGGGTGTTCATGGGATCCATAGTATCCAGCGAGACCACGGCGGCGGCCGCGGGCGCCGTGGGCCAGCTCAGGCGCGACCCCTTCGCCATGCTGCCCTTCTGCGGCTACAACATGGGCGACTACTTCCATCACTGGCTGCGCATGGGCGAACGCACCGGGGTAAAGCATCCTAAATTCTACTACGTGAACTGGTTCCGCAAGGGCCCCGACGGCAAGTTCCTCTGGCCTGGCTTTGGCGAGAATTCCCGCGTGCTCAAGTGGATATTCGAGCGCTGCGACGGGGAGGGCGAAGCCGAGGAGACCGCCATAGGCTACGTGCCCACGCCGGACTGCCTGGACCTCGACGGCCTGGCCGTGCCCAAGGCGGCCATGCAGGAGCTCCTGACCGTGCGCGAGGAGGAATGGCTGGCCGACCTGCCCGGCATACGCATATTCTACGGCAGCTTCGAGGACGGCTTTCCCGAGCAGCTCATGGCCAAGCTCGAATGGATGGAGCGCCGCCTTAAGACCGGCTTCAACCCCAAAGCCAGCGCGCGCATTGCCTGAGGCCGGGCCTACGGGCTTGGCCGCAGCGCCGCCCCCTTGCCGGGGCGGTTTTTTTATCCCGTGGCCGCGGTCCTCTCGTTGAAAGGGCTGGCGCGTTCCAGGACGGCGCGCACCACGGAGCCTTCCGCGCCTAGGAGCCCCGGGTCCTCCGCCAGCAGGGCCTGGG
>JBGSKZ010000781.1:0-1951 GCA_041741035.1 Treponematales bacterium | reverse complement strand
CGAGGGCGAGCTGGGCTGGCTGGCGGAACGCGACGGCTTCAAGCGGGTCGTCGCCGACTTAGGCGGGCTTGCCGCGCGCATACGCTCCGAGCGTCCGGCGCTTAAGCTCTTCTTTCTAGGCCATTCCTGGGGCTCGCTCCTGGGCCAGGGCTTCATATCCGTATACGGCAAGAGCATAGACGGCTGCATACTGTCCGCCACCACCGGCATAGCGCCTAAGAACGCCGGCATAGGCAAGCTTATCGTGGGCCTGGGCGGCAGCGCCAAGGGCTGGAGAAGCCCCGCGCCGCTGGCCGACAGCATGAGCTTCGGCGCTTTTAACAAGCCTTTTGAGCCGGCCAGGACCAAATTCGAATGGCTGAGCAGGGACCCCGCGCAGGTTGACGCTTATCTAGCCGATCCCCTGTGCGGCTTTATCTGCAGCTGGGCTTATTTCCGCGACATGCTCGACGGCCTTGGCTGGATATCCGCGGCCGCCGCGCAGGAGGCCATACCCAAAGACCTTCCCGTCCACCTGCTCACCGGTTCTGAGGATCCGGTGGGAGGCTCAAACGGCGGCCTCCTGGCCTTGCATAAACGCTACGCGGCGCTGGGAATAAAAGACCTTTCCTATAAACTCTACGCGGGCGCGAGGCATGAGATGCTTAACGAGACCAACAGGGAAGAAGTATACGCCGATCTGCGCGCCTGGCTCGACGCGCATCGCTGATGACCTTGACCTCTGACCCCGTATAAGGGGTATAGTGTTGCGCGGGACGGCTTCGTGCCATCCCGCATACTTTCGTTTTATAGCAGGGGTTACGTTGCTCACACGTTATCATACAGGCCCCGACGGGAAGCCGGTAAAAAAGGCCGTCGTCTATACGCAGAGCGAACACGGCATAGCGCTCAACGCCGTCGATCGCGACGCCGTTCGCATACTGGAAAAGCTCAGGCAAAACGGCCATGACGCCTACATCGTGGGCGGAGCCGTGCGCGACCTCCTCCTGGGACGCGTTCCCAAAGATTACGATATCGTCACGGACGCCGAACCCGCTCGCATCAAGAAGCTTTTCTACCGGAGCAGGATCATAGGGCGTCGCTTCCGCCTGGTGCACGTATACGCGGGACCGAAGATCTATGAAGTATCCACCTTCCGCTCGCTTACGAACGGCACGATAGGCAACACCTACGGAACCATCGACGAGGATGCCCTGCGCAGGGATTTCAGCCTGAACGCCCTGTACTACGATCCCCTCGAAGGCATCATCGTCGACTACGTGAACGGCCTTAAGGACATACAGGCTAAGCGTCTCGTGCCCGTCATACCGCTCAAGAGCATCTTTACCGAGGATCCTGTGCGTATGATACGCGCCGTGAAGTACTCCGTTGGCACGGGCTTTACCATCCCTCTCTTCACCCGCATGGCCATGCGCAAGCATGCTCCCGAGCTTGCCAGCGCCTCGGTAAGCCGCCTCGGCGAGGAAGCGCTCAAGATTTTCGGCTCAGGCCGCGCGCGGGCCATTATCGAGACCCTCTACGCCTATAAGCTGCTCGGCGCGTTCCTGCCGGCCTTGAGCGCGGTGCTCGATTCGGGCGGGCCGGACAAGGACGAATTGCTGGCCAACCTCGCCGACCTGGACCTCATGGTAAGCGATACCGGCGACAAGCTCCTTAGGAGCCTGCTCGTATTCATCGTGAAGCTGCCCGTGCGCAAGGCTTCATCCCTGCCCGCGCCCGACGCGCATACGGCCTTCGCCCTGGCTTTGGGCCAGGCCAAGGATTTCCTCGCGCCGCTTACCATGCCCCGCATAGAAATAGAGGAGGCCGTGGCCTCGGTATTCGTGCCGCCGGAAGATCAGGGCCCCCTTAAGAAATCGCGCCGGCGCGGGCGGAAGAAGCCACCTGCCCGACCCGTGGGAGAAGGCGCCGAGCCTTCCCGCGCGCAGCCGGAGCGGGCCAAAGGAGACGC
>JBGSKZ010000780.1:0-3625 GCA_041741035.1 Treponematales bacterium | reverse complement strand
GGCGCGCTTGCGGTCGTAGCCCAGGTCGGCGAGGGCGCGCACGATATCCTCGTGGGGGCCTTCGGCGTCCGGCCTGGCGCGCGAGGACAGGGACGAGGGCAACTTGCCCTTGAGCGAGAACACGAGCTTCTGCGCGGTCTTCTTGCCCAGGCCCGGTATGGATTCCAGGCGCGCCAGGTCCTCGCCCTCGAGCGCGCGCTCTAGCTCGTCGGCCCCTATGCCGCCCAGGATCTTCAAGGCCTGCTTGGGGCCTATGCCGTCCACCGTGAGCAATTCGAGGAATACCGTGCGCTCGGCCTCGCTGGGAAAGCCGTAGAGCTTCATCTGGTCTTCCCGGTGCAGGAGCCAGGTAAGCACGCGCACGCTGTCGCCGAGGCGCCCGAAGCCCTCCACCGAGCGCGCGGGCACGGGAAACTCCCACTCCACGCCGTGGTTATCTATGCGTATGGAGTCGAGGCCCTTATGGCACAATATGCCGCTTATCGCGTTGATCATGGGCGGCAGTATAGCAGGAATAAAGCGCGGCTGTCATGGGCTTTGCGCCGGCTGCCGGGGCCTTTCCGCCGCGTGGCCGATAGCTAGGCGGGCCGGCGTATAAGCGCTTCGGAAGACGCGGGACCGCCTGAGGGCGTTTAGGGCTTGAGCCACTGCCTGTGCTGGCAGTGGCAGAGAGCCACGGCCAAGGCGTCGGCCGCGTGGTCGGGCTTGGGCACGGCGCTCAGGCCCAGGACCATTTTGACGAAATTCTGCACGTCTGCCTTGCCCGCGCTGGCCGAGCCCGCCGCGGCCAGCTTCACGGCGTTGGGCAGGTATTCGGTCTGGGCTATGCCGCGGTCGCGGAAGGCCAGGCGTATGACGCCCCGCACTTCGGCCACGGACATGGCGCTCGTCACGTTGCGCGAGAAGAAGAGGCCCTCCACGGCGAGCTCATGCGGCTTGTACTCGTCCGCCACGGCCAAAAGCCCGTCGCGTATGAGCGCCAGGCGTTCGACGATTTCCATCGTGGAGGGAGTGGCAATGCAGCCATGGCCCCGATAAAAAAGACGGGCGCCGTCCGTGTCGACGACGCCCCATCCTACCGAAGCCAGGCCGGGATCCACGCCTAGGACGCGGACCAGGCCTTGCGCCACGACTACTCCTCGTCTTCCTCGGGAAGGTTGGCGTTGTGGTATACGCTCTGCACGTCGTCGTTCTCTTCGAGCTTATCGACGAGCTTGCTCACCTTGGAGCCTGAGTCCTTATCCATGTCCACGTAGCTTTCGGGTATCATGGACACCTCGGCGCCGTCGGTTTCCATGCCCTTCTCGTTTATGGCGTTGAGCACGGCCTCAAAGGCCTCGGGCGTGGTATACACGACGAGCTCCCCGCCTTCGTTGACGATATCGTCGGCGCCGGCCTCGAGGGCTATCTCCATGACCTGATCCTCGGTGTACTTCTCGCCGTCGAGGGATATGACGCCCTTGCGGTTGAAGAGCCTTGCCACCGCGTTCGAGGTGGCCAGGGAGCCTCCCGCGCGGTTCAGGATATTGCGCACTTCCGCAGCTGCGCGGTTCTTGTTGTCGGTAAGGACCTCTATCAGTATGGCTATGCCGCCGGGGGCGTAGGCTTCGTAGGTGAGTTCCTCGTATATGGCGCCGCCGAGCTCGCCGGTACCCTTCTTGATAGCGCGTTCAACGTTATCCTTGGGCATGTTGGCGGCCCTGGCCTTGAGTATAGCGGTGCGCAGGCGGGCATTGGAATCGGAATCGCCGCCGCCCATACGCGCGGCTATGGAAATTTCCTTGATGAGCTTGGTGAAGATCTGGCCGCGCTTTGCGTCGGCCGCGCCCTTCTTGTGCTTAATGGTTGCCCATTTACTGTGCCCTGACATATTGACTCCTTACGGTGCGGTGTATACGGGGTCGATCGGCTGGCAGCCCGCCTCTATGCCGGCACTGGGCTTTCAAAGGCGATTCCAGGGGGAATCCCGCGATGGAACCATGCCTGGCTCATGCCGCCGCTCGTGAATTTTAGACAACTGAACATAGCACGAGGCGCGTTTATCTGTCAACGATATGGAAGAAACGGGAAGGCCTGCGAAAAAGGACAGCATACCGACATGAACGAAAAGGCGCCTCCGGCAGAGCCGCGGCGCCTTCTCATCGGCATTAGCGGGATTGCTTGCTTACGGGAATCCGGTTCGATTTGGCCCCGGCCTGGAGCAGATCATACCTGAGCTTCTCGTACCACGCGAAATCAAAAGGCTTCTTAGTGCGTACCGTCATCTTGACGGCGGCATCGAGGTCGTCCCTGCAGGGCTCGCACAGGTCGAACTCGCGAATATGGAAGAAGGTCCTTCCCGGTACGGGGTCGACGACTTCCTTCTTGCAAACATCGCAAAACAGCTGCTTCATAGCGCTTCTCCTCGATAGGATACGTTGCCGATAATACTAGCGTATACCCGTTCGATTGTCGAGCCTTTTCATAGAGGCGCGCGCGGGCATACCCGGCTAGGGGCCGGCAGTCACGGGGAAACGAGGGTACGAGCATGCGGGATTACGGCTTTAACTTAGGCGCGGAGCGCTATGGCGGGCACAGGCCGCTCATAATAGCGGAACTGGGCACCGGTCACGGCGGCAGCGTAGCCAAGGGCATAGAGCTGGCGCAGGCGGCGGTGGAGGCCGGCGCGGCCTGCGTCAAATTCCAGCACGTTTACGCCGACGAGATCATACACCCCAATACCGGGCTCGTGCCCCTGCCCGGCGGCCCCGTGCCGCTTTACCGGCGTTTCCAGGAGCTTGAGAAGGGGCCGGAGTTCATGGCCCTGATGAAGGAGGCCGTGGAAAGGCTCGGCGCCGTCTTTCTGTGCACGCCCTTCGGCCTGCGCAGCGCCCGCGAGCTCCGCGCCTTGGGCGTACGGGCCATGAAGCTGGCCAGCCCCGAGCTCAATCACCTGCCCCTGCTAAAGGAGCTGGCATCCTACGGCCTGCCCACCCTGATATCGAGCGGCGTATCGACGCTCGCCGACATAGAGGCGGCCCTGGGTACCTTCAGGAAGGCGGATGCCCGGCGTTATGGCGGCGGCTCGGACGCGCTGGCGCTGCTCCACTGCGTAACGGCCTACCCGGCTCCCGAAGAGGACTATCAGCTGCGCGTGCTTGAGCCCCTGTCCACCCTCTTCGGCATCGCCGTTGGCGTGTCGGACCATTCGCTCGACCCCGTGCTCGTGCCCGCCCTGGCCGTCGCGGAGGGCGCCTGCGCCATAGAGAAGCATTTCTGCCTGTCTCGCGACGACCCGGGCCTGGACGATCCCATAGCGCTCGATCCCGCCGCTTTCGCCCGCATGTGCCGGGCCGTGGGCGCCATAGCGGCTATGGAGAGGCCCGAGGCGCTCGCGGAGCTGTCGAGGGAATACGGCGGCGAACGCGTGGAGGCCGTGCTCGGAAGCGGCGCCAAGCGCCTGGCGCCGAGCGAGGAGGCCAATTACGGGCGCACGAACCGCTCGCTGCACGCTTTGCGGGCCATAAAGGCCGGGGAAACCTTCAGCGAGGGCATGCTTGCCCTGCTCCGTACCGAGAAAGTGCTCAGGCCCGGGCTCGCCCCGGCCTTCATGGCACTGGCCCTAGGCCGCCGCGCCGCCCGCGAC
>JBGSKZ010000779.1:0-3286 GCA_041741035.1 Treponematales bacterium | reverse complement strand
GCGCACCAACGGCAAGTTCGGGCCCTGGGCGGCCCAGTTCCTGCCGCGCGCCTTCTTCGAGCTGGCCCCGCGCTACCTCGGGCCCTACGCGCGCTTTTCGGCGGCTTTCGATACGGCGGCCGAAGAGCCCCTGGCCCTGGCCCTGCTCCTGGAGGGGGGCGGCAGGCTCTGGGGCCGCTATTGGGGCGCGCGAGAGGACCTGCCCGGCCTGCACTTCGATATCTGCTACTACCGCCCCATAGCCTACGCCATAGAGCGGGGCCTGGAGAGCTTCGACCCCGGCATGGGCGGCGACCACAAGGCAAGGCGGGGCTTTAAGGCCGTCGTGGCGCCCAGCCTGCACCGCGTATTCGACCGGCGCCTTGCGGCGCTTTTCGGCCGCGCGCTTAAGGAGGCTTCGGCGGCTGAGGAGGCCTTCGCCGCCGAGCTCAACAGGGAACTGCCCTTCAAGGCCAGACCCTAAAGCAGGGCTATACCCTTGGCCGCGCAATCCCGCCGCATTGCCTCGGGCCATAGGCCCACCTGTATCTCGCCTATGTGGGCCTTGCGCAGGAAGTGCATGCAGAGCCGCGACTGGCCTATGCCGCCGCCCATGGTAAGCGGCAGTTTTCCCGCTAGGAGGCTCGCGTGGAAATCGAGGGCCTTCCTTCCCTCCGCCCCGCGTATGGTGAGCTGCCGCTCAAGGGCCGCGGGATCCACCCGTATGCCCATGGACGAAAGCTCGAGGGCGCGGCCTAGGATGCCGTTCCATAGGAGTATGTCGCCGTTGAGGCCGAAGTAGCCCTCCTCGTTGGGGCTGCTCCAGTCGTCATAGTCCGGGGCGCGGCCGTCATGGGCCTGGCCGTCGCTTAAGGCGCCGCCTATGCCTATGATGAAGACGGCCCCGTACTGGCGCGCCAACGCGTTTTCCCTATCTTTTACGCCCAGTTTAGGATAGCGGTCGAGGGCTTCCTGGGCATGTATGAAGGTGATATCCTCGGGAAGCTCTATGGGCAGCTCGCGGTAGCGTTCGTGCATGGAAAATTCGAGGCGCTTGAATACCCCGTATATGCGCCGTACCGTTTCCTTAAGGTAGGCCACGGTGCGCTGCGAAGGGTTTATTACCTTTTCCCAATCCCACTGATCCACGTAGAGGGAGTGTATATCGTCCAGGGTCTCATCGGGCCGTATGGCGTTCATGTCGGTATAGAGGCCGTAGCCCTCGCTAAAGCCGTATTTGCCTAAGGCGTAGCGTTTCCACTTGGCCAAGGACTGCACCACTTCCACCTTCTGGCCATCCATGGCCGGCACGCTGAAGCTTACCGGCTTCTCCACGCCATTCAAGTCGTCGTTCAGGCCCGTGCCCGCGGGCAGGAAGAGCGGCGCGGTAACGCGGCTCAAGCGCAGCTCGCTGGCAAGCTGTTCCTGGAAGAAATCCTTTATCTCCTTGATGGCCCGCTCGGTTTCTTTTATGGAGCGCAATGACTGCCCCTGTTCCGCTTGAAAGCTTTCCATGGTTCCTCCTGCGGGTATGTTTGTATATCGCATGCCTAGATGTCAATATGGTTGAAATAATATAAAAAATATGATAAATAAGAAGCATTAATGCTTAAATACTGATAGAATGACATTTGGAGGCCGCCATGGAGCAGACGCAGTGCCAAATCGACGATGTAGACAGGGAAATACTGCGGATTCTTCAGGGGGACGCACGCGCGTCCTACCTGGAAATCGCGCGGAAATTGGGCGTTTCCGGCGGCACTATACACGCCAGGCTCGCGCGCCTGCGCGACGAGGGCCTCATACGAGGCTCCTCCCTACGCGTCGACTATGCCCTTCTGGGCTACGGCGTGAGTGCCTTTATAGGCCTGAAGCTCGTGCGCGCGCACGACTGCGGCACGCTCATGGCCAAGCTGGATACCCTGCCCGAGCTGCTTGAGGTTCATTACACGACGGGGGCGTACAGCCTCTTCATCAAGGTACTTGCCAAGTCCATGCAGGACCTGCACCGCATACTCTTCGACCGCCTGCAGGGCTTCGACGAGATACAGAGCACGGAGACCTTTATCATCCTCGACACGTCTTTGGACCGGCAGCTGGCGCTTTAGCGCCTACGCGCGTTTCCGCCCTTGCCCTGAGCTTTTCTAAAGCGAGGGCCTTCCGGTCCCGGCTCGCATAGCCAGCTGCCCGGCGCCTTTTCCTCCGCCGCGAAGTCGCGGAGGCCGGCAGGCGCGTAGTCCAGGAGCTCCTCGGGATCCCAGCTCAGCTCGAGCCTGCTCGTCTCCCCTTCGGCAAGGGCGCGGGTCCAGGCGCCCGACACGCGTATGAGTTCGCCGGCTGCCAGCGCAAGGGCGGCCGATTTTTTGTTTCCGTCCTTTTCTATATAGCTTCGCGTAAACGCCAGCATCCGCTCCTCCAGCGCCGCGTGGGGCAGCTCGCCTAATTCGCCTAACGCAGCCGGTTTGAGCCTGTCGCGCGTATATTCGGCCCAGGCTTCCAGTATGCGCGAGGGGCGCTGCCCTAGCGCCTCGGCCAGGGGCCTGAACCACATGACCGCCCTGCCTTTGTTGTAGTACTGCTCGCAGGCTTCCGCCAGGGCTTCGGCCCGGTCCAAATCGCTCGCGGGAAAGCCCGGCGCGGAGCGCACCAGGTAGGGCGGCTCGCCTTCGTGCGCCAGGCCCAGCTCTGCCGCCCGGTCGCTGAGCTCGGTGCCGGGCAGGACGGCCAAGCGGAAGATGTCCAGATGGTTGGGGCCGAGGGCCAGGGCGTAATCGAGGCTGCTCTTGAAGCCCTCAAGGCTGTCGCCGGGCAGCCCGTATATGAGGTCCAGGCCGTAAAGCAGCCCTTCCTCCTCGAGTATGCGCATGGCCTTGGCGAAGCGCTTGGGGTCCAAGCTGCGATTCACCCCGGCCAGCGCCGCGGGATTTGAGCTCTGCAGGCCTATCTGCAGGCTGCAGTCTATGGTCGAAAGGAGCCTCGCCTGCTCGCGGTCCACGAGCTCTCCCCGCAACTCTAGGTAGTAGCGCAGCTCCGGGCCCGCCTGCCTCATGGCGGCTATCGCTTCCTTAAGATGCTCGGCGCCGGCGTTGAAGGTGGGGTCGAGCACGAACACTTCGCCCACGTCCGCGGCCTGGAAGCGCTTGAGCTCTTCCTTGAGCCCGGCCAGGGGGAAGCGCCTCAGGCGGGCATCGCCCTTGGATTCGTAGCAGAAGGCGCAGCGGTAAGGACAGCCACGCGTGAGTTCCACGGCGGCGCCGCCGTAGGCGGCCGGGTCCAGGCTGCCGTCCAGCCAGGGCGAGGGGAGGGC
>JBGSKZ010000778.1:0-1139 GCA_041741035.1 Treponematales bacterium | reverse complement strand
CCTGCTGCTCGGCACGATGCCCGCCTGGAAGGCCCTGCGCAGCGCGCCGGCCGAACTCGTGCGGCCCGAATGAAAGAGGTACGATCATGAGCGATATATTACAGCTGACCGCCCGCAAGGCCCTCAAGAAACCAGGCAAGGCCTTCCTGCAGGCCGCCGTCATAGCCGCCGGCGCCTTGGCCTTCTCGGCGGGCCTGTCCATAGCGGGCTCCATAGCCGAGCTCGAGCGCGAAACCTACCGATACCGCGTGTCCATCGCCGCCGGCGAGACGGACGAGGCGGGCCGCTTCGAATACGAGCGGCGCAGCCCCTTCACCGTAGACCTCATCGACAGTCTGGGCGAAGAGACCGGCTATATACGCCGCGCCGCCGCGGTAAACCAGGTGAACTGGCCCGCCGTAAAGGTAGGCGACAGCCGATACAGCATACGCAGCGTCTTATCGGCCGGCGAAAACTACGCCGGCATCATGGGCATCACCCTGCTCGAAGGCCGCTGGTACGCCCGCGAGGACGCTGACGCAGGCTCCAAGCTCGTGGTCCTGTCCTCCAGCGTAGCTGAAACGCTCTTCGGATCCGCGGCGGAGGCCATAGGCCAATACCTGGAAACCGAGCGCGGCGTCATGGCCATAGCGCGGGGCCAGGGGGGGCAAAGCGGACAGGGAGCGGGCCAGAACCAGGCCTTCCGCATGGCCACCGAGCGCTACGAAGTCATAGGCGTGTATAAAGATCCCTCCGAGCTGGCCCGCTCGGCCCTGGGCATACCCGACGCCCTCATACCCTTCGGCGCGGACAGGCCCCCGGGCATGAGCGCCGTCATGCCGGTGCGCAGCATAGTGGCGGAAACCGACGGCACGGCGCCGGCCGCGCTGGAGGAGAGGCTAGCCTCCACCCTGGCTAGCCTAGGCATAGACGAAACGCCCTTAAGCGCCTGGGAAGGCGACCCCACCACGCCCAACGCCAGCGTCGCCGCCGAGGCGCGCAAGACCCTCAGCTCGCTGGCGGGAGCCATCACGGGCCTGGGCGCCCTCATCCTGCTGGCCAGCGTGTTCGGCATATACACCAGCACAGCCATGGAAGCGGCCGACGGCCGCAAGGGCACGGCCATACGGCGCGCGCTCGGCGAGAACTCGAGCGTTACC
>JBGSKZ010000777.1:0-3155 GCA_041741035.1 Treponematales bacterium | reverse complement strand
CGCGCCGCCGCCCGCCGAAACCCTTGCGCCGGAACTCGGGCGCGCGGAACTCCTCGATATGAAGGACCGCGGCCTTTCGCTCATAGAATTCTATTTAGAAAAGCTATCCGCCGCTTCGGAGGGCACGAAATGAAACGATTGTCTGCCGCACTCGCCCTGTTCCTGAGCGCCGCTTCCATGCTCGGCGCCATCGAGCTTACGAATGGCAGGATGAAGCTGGTGCTCGATGAGCGCAACGGCCGTTTCAGCCTGTACTATATGACGGACGTGAGCAAGAAGAGCTACGTAGCCCTGCTTGACGATAAGGAAGCGCGCACCACCTATCCCACGCTCTATATAGACCAGAAGGCCTATAAGCTCGGCGAAGCGGCGGAATTCCGCGTGAGCGCCGCCAAGGAAGGCTCCGGCTATCTAGTCCAGTACCGCTCTTCCATGGCCGTCGTCCGCCAATACCTCAGCTTCGTGGCCTCGCCGGGCTCGCCGCTCGCCGACGGCCTGGCTATACGCTTCGAGATAGAGAACGTATCCGAGCGCGACCTATCCGTAGGCCTGCGCTACCTCTTCGATACCTGGCTCGGCGAGCGCGAGAACGCCCACTTCATGAGTTCCGTGCCCGTCCTCTTCGCGAACGAGACCTTACTCCCCTCTGGTTTCGACGAGCGCCATGTGGCGAGCGTAGGCATGGGCGCGAGCCTGCACTTCGTGTTCGGCGCGCCGGCCACGAAACCCGACCGCATACTGGCCTCCAACTGGAAACGGCTCAACGACAGCGCCTGGTCCCTGGAAGTTAATCCCGCCAGGAATTTCACCCTCATGCCCTATTCGATAAACGATAGCGCCCTTGCCCTCTTCTACGATCCAGCCCCCCTCAAGCGGGCGGCCGTTCGAGGGCTGAGCGTGCTGTTGTCGGGCGCCACTCCCGGAGCCTATGCGCAGGCCCAGACGCAGACCGCCGGGACGGCTCCCTCCGAAGGCCCCGCCGCGGCGACTATAGCGGTATCAGGCCAGCTCGATATCATGGCGGACCTCATTAGCGCGCGCAGCCTGCTCGCGTCCATCAACGAGCTTCTGTCTCAGGGGCGGGAGCCCAGCAAAGAGCAGCTGGATAGCCTCGCCGACGTGCTTCAGCGGCTTGAAGAGCGCAAGGCAGGCTATTAGGACTGTGGAAAAGAACCCTCTGGACGAGGCGGAGCGGCTCTATGGGCGCCGGCGTTGGGCCGAGCTCATAGGCCTGCTCGAGCCCTTGTCTCCCATGTATAGAGACCATAAGCGCTTCTGCTTCCTCCTCGCCACCGCCTATCTCTACCGCGAGGACATAGGCGGAGCCTATTCCTACTACCGCCGGGCCGGCCACCTCGATTTCAGGGATACGGGAACGGCCGTGGGCCTCGCCGCGGTGCTTATACGCCGGGGCGAAAGCGATAAGGCTATACAACTCTATATAGAGGTCCTCGAGCGGGAAGCGCGCAACGCTGCTGCCCGGAAGGGCATGGCCTACCTGCGCGCGCACGCGAGCGGTGAGAGCGATGCGCGCGGCGGCAAGGCTTTGCGAGCACTCTATCCCAAGCCTCCCTTCAGGGCGCGGACGCCCATAGCCGTCCTGCTTTTCCTCGCGCTCATAGGCCTCGCCTTCTGGGCGGGTCCCGAAATTGCCGAAAGGCTTAAGAACGCCAGGCAGAACAGGCCCTCCATAGCGGCCATAGCCCTGGAGGCCGAGGACAGGGCTAGCCCCATAGACTCAAGCGGCGGCTTTTCCTTCGTGCTCAGCGAGAAGGAAGCGGTCGATACCTTCGATAAGGCCAAGCGCCTCTTCCTGGAGTACCGGGACGAGGCGGCGCTGGTCGAGGTGAACCGCCTCCGCCTCTCGAACGCCTCGCGCGGCGTCAAGGCTAAAGCGGACGCCCTGGCCTTGTACGCGCGCGAACCCGGCTTCCAGAACATGCCCGACCGCTTCGGCATAGCCGAGGTAAACGCTTTTCCCTCGCTTTACGAGGGAGTGGGCGTCTTGTGGAAAGGCCTGCCCGCCAACATAGAGCAGGGCGAGGACAGCACCAGCTTCGAGCTCCTGGTAGGCTATCATGACAAGCGAAGGCTCGAGGGCATCGTCCTGGTTCGCCTTCCCTTCGCCGCCGTCATAGACCCTAATACCGCCATAGAAGTGCTGGCAAGGGTAACTAAGCCAGGCGACGGCGCCCAGGCTTACTACCTCTCCGGCATTGCCATACATTCATTTTAGGGAGGCGCGATGCGCGCAGTCGTGCAACGTGTAAAGGATGCGTCGGTACGCGTAGAAGGCTCCGTGACCGGTGCCATAGACAAAGGCCTGCTCGTGTACCTCGGCGTGGCCAAGGGCGACGGCGAGGAAAACGCGCGCTGGCTGGCCGAGAAGATAGCCGGCTTGCGCATATTCGAGGACGCCGACGAGAAGATGAATCTCTCCGTGCAGGATATAGGCGGCGGAGTGCTTTCCATATCGCAATTCACGCTCTTGGCCGATACGAAAAAGGGAAAGCGCCCCTCCTATAACGACGCGGCGCCCCCCGCCGAAGCCGAGAGGCTCTACGAATTTTTTAAGGGCCGTATTGCCGCCCTGGTAGCGAAAAGCGGCTGCGGCGTGTTCGGCGCCCACATGGACGTAGCCTACGTAAACGACGGCCCGGTAACGATTATCCTCGATACGAACGCTTAAAGGCGCAGGCCCCGCCCAAAGGGCAGCCGCCGCACAGGGGCTTGGCCCTGCAGAAGCGCTTCGCGTGCTCCACCAGGAGCGCGTGCGCCTCGGCCAGGTACGCCGCGTCGGCTGGCAGTACGCCCTCGGCGTAAAGGCGTAGCCTCTCGTAGCCGGCGTCTATCGGGGCCAGGCCCAGCCTGCCCGCTATACGGCGGGCGTACGCGTCCGCGACGAAACGCGCGCGGCCATAGCAGTACAGCTCTATGCAATCCGCCGTCTCGTAGCCCACGCCGCGTAGCGCCAGGAGCTCTTCCCGTCCGGGAGGCGAAGCCTCAAACGCGGGCCAAGCCGCGGCCAGGGTGCGGATGTATGCCGCTTTGCGGGCGTAGCTGCCCGACGGCCGCAGTATCGATTCCAGTTCCGCCGGAGGGCAGGCCAGCAGCGCTTCCGGGCTCAGCAGCCTCCGCTCCCCGAGGGCCGCCAG
>JBGSKZ010000776.1:0-2696 GCA_041741035.1 Treponematales bacterium | reverse complement strand
AGCGCCTCCGCCTTGGAAAGGAGTTCGGCCATGAGCTTGCGCGATGCGAAGGGCTTGCCGCCGTTCATCATGGAAAAGGCGCGTTTCGGCGAAGCGCCGGCCTCGACGAGCCTGGCGGTCATAGCGAAGGCGGTAGCGCTGCGCGCGTCGAGGTGCCTGAAGAAGCCCGTGTCGGTACAAAGCCCGAACAAGAGGAGTTCAGCCTCTTCCTTATCGGGCTTGTCGTCGAAGGCTTCGATGACCGCCTGCACCAGGCAGGTAACGGCCGGCGCGCTCGGCACGACGAAGCGTACCGCGCCCTCGGCCTCGCCCGAGGCGTGATGATCCAAGAACGCCAAGGGCAGGGACTCAAGGCCCTGCGCGGCGTCGCCCGCCCTCTTGAGCGAGGAGCAGTCGAGCACCACCGCGGCCGAACTCTCGGCCGGGGCTCCGGATATCCCGGGGGCGAAGATCCCCTCGTAAGGCGCTATCTCGGTGCGGGAGAAAGGCCCGGCGGATAAAAGCACGGCCTTCTTGCCGCGGCGCCGGAGGAAGGAGGCGAGCGCTAATTGGCTGCCCACGCAGTCGCCGTCCGGCTCTTTATGGCCAACGATATAGTAGCAGGCATAGCGCCCGAAAAAATCCAAGAGCTCGACGGGAGGCGTATATTCATGACCCATGTAGGCGCTACCGATCCTTTATGCCAAAAATCGACCTAGTACTCTATCTTGACCGTATCGACCTTGAAGGCGTCGCCGGGATCGCCCTTCATCTCGCCCCAGCTGGCATGGCGTATGCTGCGCTGCGCGTAGAGCTTGAGATGGCTGAAGGAACCGTCGGACTTATAATAAACGACGAGATAGGGATACTGGGGGCCTTCGGCGCGTATGAGCTGGGCCTTGCCGCCGGCCACGAACCAGCCTATGGGCACGTTCAGTTCGGCGAACGAGGTCTGTCCCTTGCGATACACGACCTTGTAGCCCTGGGCATGGCCATAAATACGGATTACGTCGAGGCGAACGGGATACAGGTCGGATACTTCCCGAATGGAACCGCTCGTATCCAGGCTCGAGCCGCCGCTCGTTCCCTGCGCGAATACCGGAGCTAGGGCGACAAGGGCCGCAAGCGCCAACGCTATTAAAAGGGCTCGTTTCATGCATTCCTCCATGTCGGTTCAATGGGCATCCTGCCCTTGATTCAGTATAAGGCGGCTCCCGGCTTTTCGCAATGCTCTTAGGACGCAAAGATGGCGGGCTTGAGCCGAAGCCCCGCCATCCTGCATACTCTAGCCATGAACGGCATAAGCGATAGACAAGCGCGCGCGAGGGAACTCTATGGCATACTGGTTGCCCTCTGGCCGGACCAGGGGCCGCTCTTGCGCTACGCGAGCTGCTTCGAGCTGCTCGTGGCAGTAATACTCTCCGCGCAATGCACCGACGAGCAGGTAAACAAGGCCACTCCGGCGCTCTTCGCCGCCTACCCGGGGCCGCGCGAGCTGGCCCGGGCCCCGCTCGATAAGGTTGAGGCTTTGGTGCGGACGACCGGCTTCTACCGCCATAAGGCCGCCAATATCATCGCCGCGGCCAGGCTTTTAGTGGATGAATACGACGCCGAGCCGCCTGACAGCATAGAAGAGCTCGTAAGGCTGCCCGGCGTAGGCAGAAAGACGGCCAACCTCGTGGTAAGCGCCTGCTTCGGCAAGCCGGGCATAGTCGTGGACACCCACGTGCTGCGCGCGGCCAGGCGCTTAGGCATCGCGCCCAGCGATGATCCGGGCAGGAGCGAGCGCATGATAGCCGAGCTCTTGCCCCAGGAGCAGTGGACGGCCTTCAGTTTCGCCGTGAACCGCCTGGGCAAATTCTTCTGCAAGGCCCGCAAGCCCCTCTGCGCCGATTGTCCCGTACATAGGCTCTGCCCCTCGGCGTACTCATTCGGCTAGCGAAAAGCCGAACGGCAACGCAAGCGCGAAGCCCGCGGGGCGCGTAGCGCGGGCATGGAAGACGAGGCCGATCCCATGGCCAGGCTGGCGCTGGAGCGCTTCTCGATACCGTACCTCTACCCCTACCAGCGCTTAGCCATAGCCAATGCCCTCGACGGCATGGAAGGCGGCGCCCCAGAGGCCGGGGAAGAGCTTCCCCGCGGCCAGATAGTCATATTGCCCACCGGCTACGGCAAGAGCCTGTGTTTCCAGCTTCCGGCGCTCTACACGCCGGGCGCAACCATAGTCGTGTATCCCTTGCTCGGCCTGATGGCCGATCAGGCCCGCAGCTTAAGCGCTCGCGGCATAGCAAACTCGGTCGTGCGGGGCGGCATGGATAGGGAGGAGCGGGCGAAGGCCTTCGCGCCGCTGAAGCCCGGCGAGTCGCGTGTCATCATCACCAACCCCGAGGCGCTGGGCCAGGCCGCTACCCTTGGCGCCCTGGCGGCCCTCCATCCCAGGCACCTGGTCGTGGACGAGGCGCATTGCGTGGCCGAATGGGGCGATAGCTTCAGGCCCGCGTACCTTGAGATCGGCCGCCTGGCCAAGGCTTTAGCCCCCCGCTTCCTGAGCGCCTTTACCGCCACGGCTTCCCCCTCCATCCTGTCGCGCCTATCGGAACTGCTCTTCGGGGATGAGCCCTACAGGCTGGTGGCCGGCCTGCCTGACCGGCCCAACCTGCGCTACGCCGTATGGCCGGCGCTATCCCTGCGCCAGGCCCTGCGCGAAGCGCTGGGCG
>JBGSKZ010000775.1:0-6297 GCA_041741035.1 Treponematales bacterium | reverse complement strand
GCTCGCCGTGGCCAAAGGCACGCCGAGCAAGCTCGAAGCCCGCGCCCACCGCATGATGGGGCTGGCCGCGCTCGCGGAAGGCAAATTCACCGAGGCCGCCGACTACCTCAACAACGCGCAGGAACTGGCGGAGAACGCCGGGGATTCATACGAGCGCTTCATGGCCGCCTACGCACGCGCCATAGGAGAGTTCATGACCGGGGCGCTCGTGCGCGCCTTGGGCATAGCCGAACAGGCCCGCGCGTCGGCCATGCGCCTTTTCAGGATAGAGGGCCTGGCGGCCATAGACCTCCTCTTGGGCAGGATACGCCTGGAGCTTGGCGACTATGACGAGGCGGCGCGGCACTACGAAGGCATAGCGGCCCTGGCCAATGAATACGGCATGGCGGAAGCCGCCGAAAGAGCCGCCATCTGGCGCGGCCGCGCGCTTGCCTACGCAGGCGATTACGAGGAAGCGGAGCGCGTCCTTGTCCAGCGCGGCGGGGACGCCGAGGCGAAGGTCTTCCTTGGCGAGCTGTGCATACTGCGCGGCGAGGCGCAAGCCGCCCTGCCCTGGCTGGAACGCGCCAGCGAGCAAAGGCCCCGCCCCTACCACCCGGCGGACAGGATACAATGGACCAGCTGCTACGCCGAAATAGAGGACCGCTGCATAAGCTTCAGCTCGACCGACCATGCCCTGGAAGAACTGCGCAGGGCCCTCGAACTCTACGCGCAGGGCCTATCCACGAAAAACCCCGCCCACGCCACCGAGCTCTACGCGCTAACGCGCAACGAGGCCTCGTCCAAGGCCAGCCCCGGAGCTGGTACGTACAGCTTCTTCTGCTATCTTCTGGAAGACGAACTGCCCGAACCCCCCGTGGACAAGCAGACCGTGCTGTCGAGGGCCTTCAAGGCCCTGCAGCAACGCGCGGGCAGGATAGAGGAGCGCTCCAAGCGCGCCTTGTACATGGAAAAAAACCATTGGAATAAGCGCCTCATGCAGGCCGCGCGGGAACACAAATTTATATGAGCCGGGAAGCCCGCTACCTGGACGCCGCCTGCTACCATAGCGCTCCGGGCTTTATGGAGCACCTTGAAGCGGAGCTGCCCGCCGCGTATCGCGTGGACGGAGAGCTCGTAACCGTCATGGGTACCGAACGCCCGGCCTATTGGGTGCGGAATGTCTGGAAAAAGCCCTTTACCCTCGAATTCGATTCGATAAAGGAGGCGGCTAACGCCCTGCGCGCCATACAGCGCAACTGGGCCCCCTACCCCGTCAAGCTCGCGCGGCGCTGCACCTTGATAGCCGAGGCCTTGCCTAAGCTTCCGAGCAAGCCCAAGGCCTTTCCTTTTTCCGTGCCGGACGCGCCTATGGGCGCCTTTACCCTGCTGGACGAGCACACCCTCATGGCCAGCGCCGTATGCTCAAGCCCCTGGCCCAACGGCGAGCTTTCCTTCGCAGAAGATAAAGAAGGTCCGCCGAGCAGGGCTTACCGCAAGCTATGGGAAGCCCTGATAACGGCGGGGAAGCTACCCGGCCCGGGTCAAAGCTGCGTGGACGCTGGCGCCTGCCCCGGCGGCTGGACCTGGGTACTGGCCGGGCTGGGCGCATCGGTAACGGCCATAGACCGCTCGCCCCTCGACGAAGCCGTCATGGCCATGCCCGGCGTGCGCTTCCTCAAGCATAACGCCTTTACGCTCAAGCCCGCGGAGCTCGGGCCGGTGGACTGGCTCTTTTCCGACGTCATCTGCTATCCGCCGGCGCTCTTCGACTGGGTAAGCCTCTGGCTGGAGTCGGGCATGGCCCGCAATTTCGTGTGCACGATCAAGATGCAGGGCAAGGACTGGGACCGCGCCACCACGCAGCGCTTCGCCTCCATACCCGGCTCGCGCGTAGCCCACCTCTGGCACAATAAGCACGAGCTTACCTGGATGCTGATCAGGGACTAAGGGCGGAAAGGCTATTTATCGAACATGGCGTGCACTTGAGTCCAGGCATCCGCCGCCTCGTCAGCCGTAAGCGCCGCCTCGTCCTCGCGCCAGCTTAAGAGCTCCTCGGGTATCTCGGCCAGGAAGGGCGATGGCACGCAGTCGACGGGCATGGCGTTCCTCCGCCGTCTGCGGCAGGCCGTTATGAGGAGGCGCTGCCGCGCCCTTGTTATTGCCACGTAGAACAGCCGCCTCTCCTCTTCCACGTTGCCGTCGCCCTCCTCCAGCGCCCGCGCGTGCGGTATGATGCCGTCCTCGCAGCCGGCTATGAACACCACCTCGTACTCCAGGCCCTTGGCAGCGTGTATAGTCGTCAGGTTCACCTTGCCGCTGTCGTCCTCGTCCTGGTCGTCGCGGGTGATGAGCGATATGCGGTTGAGCCAGGCGTAGAGCGTGGGCTCGAGATTGTCGGGATCCTTCTCCCAGGTATCGATACCCTGGATAAGGCTTTCCACATTGAGGAATTTCCACTTGGCGGCCTTCTCGTTATGCTGGTTTTCGGATACCAGGTAGCCCCAATAGTCTATCGTATCGACGAGCTTGCGCACCTTGAGCGAAAGATTGCGCCGCCCCTTGAACTCCTCGCGGAAGAATTCCAGGAGGGAGAGGAAGGAATCGATGTCCTGGCGCGTGCGCTCGGGGAATTCCAGGTCTGGGTCGCTGCGCACCCTCTGCATGGCGGCGCGCATGCTGGAGCTATAGCGTTTGGCCACGTCGGACAAGAGTTCCAGCGAGCGGCGCCCTATGCCGCGCCTGGGCACGTTGGCTATGCGTATGAGGTTTACGTCGTCCTCGGGATTAGCTATGACGCGCAGGTAGGATATGACATCCTTGATTTCCTTGCGCTGGAAGAAGCTGGTGCCGCCCGTTACCCTGTAGGGCACTTGCGCCGCCAGGAAGGCTTCCTCAATGTGCCGCGTAAGCGCGTTCGTGCGTATGAGCACGCCGAACTGGTCGTAGCGCAGCTTATCCTTAAGCTTTATCTCCTTGATGGCGCGGGCTATGAACTCGCCCTCCTCGATCTCGCTCTCGGGGGCGTATATCTCTATCATGGCCCCGCCCTCATTGGGACTCACGAGGTCCTTGGGCTTGCGGTTGGAATTATTCTGTATCACGGAGTTGGCCGCGTCTAATATGGTCGTGGTGGAGCGATAGTTCCTGTAGAGGGTTATCTCCTTGCGCCCCGGCCAGTCTTTCTCGAAATTGATTATGTTCTCGAAATTGGCGCCGCGCCAGGAGTATATGGACTGGTCGTCGTCTCCCACCACGCAGACGTTGTCGCGGGACAAGAGCCGCATGAGCCGGTACTGCTGCAGCGAAGTATCCTGGAACTCGTCTATCATGATATAGCGGAACTGGTCCCTGTAAGCCTCCCGCGCCTCGGGAAAGGCCTCGAATACCCGTATGGGCAGGCCTATGAGATCGTCGAAATCCACCGCGTTGTAGGCCTTCAGCGCCGCCTGATACTCGTGGTAGATCTTCTCGTAGCCGTCCGCGTCGTTGGCCCAATCCTTGCGGCCGGTCTTCACGTCCGAGAAGACCATGCCTGCCTTATTGGGATCGAAGGCCTCCATGCGGAAGCCCACTTCCCGCGCGCAGTCCTTGATAAGCTGGTTGCGGTCCACCTCGTCGTAAATGGAGAAATTGTCGCGCCAGCCAAGGCGCTGTATCTCTTTGCGCAGTATCCTCACGCCGAAGGAGTGGAAGGTGCTTACGCTTAAGTTCTGCAGCTTCTTGCCCGTCACGTGCCGCACGCGCTCGGACATTTCCTTGGCCGCCTTGTTGGTAAAGGTAAGGGCCAGTATGGCCGACTGCGGCACGCCCTTCTCCAGCATATACGCGGTGCGGTAGGTGATGACGCGGGTCTTGCCCGAGCCCGCGCCCGCTATGATGAGGAGGGGGCCGTCTATGGTGGTAGCGGCGTCATACTGCTCGGGGTTGAGTTCCGCGCGATAGTCCAGGTGCATGGGGCGGCTTTATAGCCTCTTTATGAAGAAGGAAAACGCTTCTACGCCAAGGCCCACGACCAGCGATACGATAAGCGCCGCTATGGCCACTCCCGCCGCCACCGCGAGCATGGTCTTGCGCTTGCTCAAGCCCAGTATCCACGCGCCCAAGGTGCCCGTCCACGCTCCGGTTATTGGCAGCGGCACGGCCACGAAGAGCATGATGCCGATATAGCCGTAGAGCTCCACCTGCGCGTGCACCTTGGCCCGCGAGCGCTCCACGAAGCGGTCGAAAAGGCGCGCGTAGAAGCCCCAGCGGTAAAATAGCTTATGGAAGGTCTCCAGGAAGATAAAGGCGACCGGCCCCACGAGCGCGTTACAGGCCGCCGCGAGCAGCGCCGCCTCTAAGAGGGGCATGCCGCGGGCCACGGCATAGGGTATGGCTCCGCGGAGCTCGGATATGGGCAGGAAAGCCAGGAACACGGTCGTCAGTATGGTTGAAAGCGGCATAGGGCCAGAGTATAGCCAAGGGCCGCCGTATCAGCAAGGCGTAAGGGCCATATCGACCGCCTTATACGCTCCGTCGTATACGCCGGCCTCGGCGTTCTTGAGTATGCGCTCGTTATACAGGGACAGTATATCGCTTTCCTCCAGCATGAGCCTGAGCGCCTGGGCGGCCGATTGCAGGTTCTCCAGTTCATAGCTGCCGTCGCCCAGCTCGGCCGCGCGTATGGCCCCCCAGCGCTCATGGCCGCCCACGCGCTGTATCATGAGCTTGGGTATGGGATAGTAGGCAAGCTCGCTGGGCTTAGTGACGAGCAGATCCGCGCTGCGCATGAGCAGGTTGGTACAATAGACGGCCGCGAATTTATCGGAGTTCAGGAAGGCGTGCACGCCCAGGGCCTCGCCTTCCAGCGCCTCGGCGGCGAAAGCCTTGCAGCCGGGCCAGTCGTCGAAGTGCCGGCTTAAGAGCGACTCGAAGGCCATACCGTCGGCGCCAAGAGCCGACAGGAAGCGTTCCCAGCTGGCTTTATGGTCGCCGAAATTGAGGTAGAGCGCGACCTTGCCCTCCAAGGCTTTGGGAAGCAGCTCTTTCACCAGGGCAACGATCAGGTCCAGCTGGGCTCCCGCGCCGCCTATCGAGAAGAGCACGCGCTTAGTATGGCCACGCTCCAGCCTAGCCATGCGCCGGGCCGTGTCCGCGCCCAGATTGGCTACCAATTCGTGGTCGACGAAATGCCCGGTCATGCCTAGCGACGAGGCGGGCATGGGCAGGGACAGCGAGCCGTCGTCCTTCATCTCCCGAAGCAGTCGGTAGCCCAGGTAGGCGGAGGGGCTCTGTACCGCGTGCATGGCCCCTTCGGACAGGTGCAGTGCCATGGGCCAGTTATCGGGTATCATATTGACTACCCTCGCGAGCCCCGCGTGCAGCGCGCCCTGTGCGGGCCAGGCGTGCGTGGCTATGAAGGGCATGGTCTGGGGCAGCCCCCGGAATAGCGGCGCGAAAAGTTCGGCTACCTTCTGATCCACCGCGTTGAAGGACAGCTTCTTAAAGCCCTCGGCGTTGAGCGGCTCCCAATACAAGCGATTGAAGAGCGGTATTTTCTGAGAAAGCCTTGAACCCAGGGAATACAGCTCATTGAGCCTAGCCACCACCTTGCCGCCCACGCTGCTATCAAAGCCGTTCAAGTCGAACCAGTACGGAATATAGCCCCGGTGCTTGAGCACGGAAGCCACCGACATGGCTATGCGGTAATGCCCGTAGCCCATGCGTATAGTGCCCACGGCCACCCCTTTTTCGGCATCGATGGCGCGCCCCGCGCCGGCCTCCACGGGGCTGCCGAGCGCGAGGGTCTGCACGCCGAATTCGGGGCCGAGCACGGCGTTGTCCGCCGCGTACAGGATCTCGTCGGCCCGGGCCGAAGGCCCGCCGCCCTTGGGGGCGAACGCGGCAAGGTACCGGGCCTTGCTCTTTAAGGCCTTGGACCGTACCGCTGCGGGCATATCGTTGCCGAAAACTGCGCTGCTTCTATCGCTCATGCAAAGGCTCCTTTTTTGGTATCGAGTCCTTCCCGGCCAAAAGCGCGCCTACGCGCCTAGCCAGGCTTGTATATCGGCTTCTATCCTAGCGCTATCTTCGGGATGGCGCCAGAGCGCGCCGGGCAAGGCGCGCATAAAGGTGAGCTGACGCTTGGCGTAGCGGCGCGTGTGGAGCTTGATAGCGTCCGACACCCTTTTCAAGGCAGCCGCGCTCCACGAGCAAGCGGCCACGGCCGACGGGTCTTCCGCGAAAAACTCGGCGTAGCCTATGGCCTTGAGCCCCGGGTCGTCCGGCCCGTAGCCGGCGGCGGCCAGGGCCGCGAGTTCCCCGGGCAGGTCCCCG
>JBGSKZ010000774.1:0-4810 GCA_041741035.1 Treponematales bacterium | reverse complement strand
GGCCGCGGCACCGACATAAAGCTCGGCGGCAACCCCGAGTTCCGCGCCCGCAAGCGCGCCGGCACGCAGGCGGACGAGGCTGCGTACCAGAAAGTCCTCGCCGAGGAGTACGCCTCCTGGCGCCAGGATTACGAGGCGGTGAAGGCGGCGGGAGGACTTTACGTCATAGGCACCGAGCGGCACGAGTCGCGGCGCATAGACAACCAGCTGCGCGGGCGCTCGGGCCGCCAGGGCGACCCCGGCCGCTCCCAGTTCTTCATATCGCTGGACGACGAGCTCATGCGCCTCTTCGGCACCAACCTCAAAGGCCTCATGATGAAGGTGGGCATGAAGCCCGGCGAGCCCATATACCACCCCCTCTTAAACCGCACCATAGAGAACGCGCAGAAGAAGGTGGAAGAGCGCAACTTCGAGATACGCAAGCACCTCTTAGAGTACGACGATGTGCTCAACCAGCAGCGCAAGTTCATATACGACCAGCGCAACGACATCGTGCGCGACGGGGACATAGCCGCCCGCGCCGTGAGCGCGTCGGTGGATATGCTGCAGGGCCTTATGGACGCCTATAAGGCGGCCATGCGCGCCAATCAGCAGGCGGCTTACGCCTCCCTGCAGGACGAGCTTAAGATGGCCTTCGGCCTGCAGCTGCCCTACCGCTCCGACTCGCCCGAGGCCGCCAAGCCCGAGCTGCTGCAGGACGAGGTGACGAAGCTCCTGGAGCAGGACATCGAGGAGAAGAGGGCGGCCGCCGGCAGCGATAACCTCAACCACTTCCTGCGCTGGAAATACCTGTCCACCATCGACCAGAAATGGCTCGACCACCTGGAGAACATGGAAGCCCTGCGCGAGGCCGTGTACCTCCGCCACTACGCGCAGAAAAACCCTCTGCTCGAGTATAAGCTCGAAGGCTTCGACATCTTCGACCGCATGATTGAGGACATACGGCGCTCGGTGGCCAGCACCCTCTTCCTCGTGCGCATACAGCGCCAGGAAGAGCGCTCTATACGCCCCGTGGTATCCGGAGAGGTAACGAGGCACGACGAGGTAGGCCAGTTCGGCGGAGCGGCCGCGTCCGGCGCCGCCATGGTCCAGTCCGCCAAGGCCCAGGCCGCGTCAGGGGCGATGGCCCAGGGCGCCCTGCGTAACGCGCAGGTGGTGCGCTCCGTGCCCAAGGTGGGACGCAACGACCTCTGCCCCTGCGGCTCGGGCAAGAAATACAAGCACTGCCACGGCGCCTAGACCGTGTCGCTCAACTGGCGCGAGATAGACCTGGTACTGGGCGAGCTTGACCTGATAGGCGCCCAGGTGCAGAAGGTGGTGCAGCCTTCCTACGATACCCTCGTGCTGTCGCTCTATAAGCCCGGCAAGGCGACTGAGCTGCTGTTTTGCGTGGCCCACGGAGCCTGCAGGCTGCACGAGAGCGCTATCGCCGTGCCCAAGGCCAAGAAGCCCCAGCGCTTCATGGAGCTCCTGCGCTCCCAGCTGCGCGGGGCGCGCATCGAGTCTATAGAGCAGCTCGGCGCCGAGCGCATCGTGCGCCTGCGCATAGGCCGCGACGAGGGAGAACGCCTGCTGTACGCCCGGCTATGGTCAGGCGCCGCCAACATCATCCTTACCATGCCAGACGGGCGCATCGTCGACGTCCTTACCCGCAAGCCCTCCAAGGGCGAGCTGGCCGGAGGGCATTACGCGCCGGAGGCCGGCGAGCCGCCCGCTAAGGAATTCAAGGCCCGCGAGTTCCCGGGCGACGGATCTTTCAATAGCCGCGTGGACGCCTATTACGCCGAGCACGGCTCCGAGCTGTCCCGCGCCGCCCTCCTCGAGCGGGCGCGCAAGCACTTCGCGCAGCGCCGCTCATCGCTGGAGATTAAATTAGCCGCGCTTGAGAAGAACGCGCGCGATTATGCCGAACCGGAGCGCTATAAGGAGATAGGCGACCTGCTCATGGCCAATACGGGCGCCAAGCCCGGAGCTAACGGGCTGGAGGTCGAGGATTTTTATCGCGGCGGCAGCGTATTCATACGGCTGGACGGCGCCAAGGGCATCGTCGAGAACGCGCGCGACTATTACGAGAAAGCCAAAAAGGCGCGCTCCGGCCTCGGCGATACCCTTCTTGAGCTGAACGACGCCCGGAGCGCCCTCGACGCGCTGGCGGCGGAGGAAGCGGCCATAGAGGCGGAAGAAAACCCCTATGCCATACGGGCCTACCTGGCCAAGCGCCGCAGCGCCCCCAGTGAAGCGCCCAAGCGCTACCCCGGGCTGTCGCTGGAGCTGGACGGCTGGCTCATCCTCGTAGGCCGCTCCGCCGCCGAGAACGACCAGCTCCTGCGCAAGCAGGTGCGAGGCAACGATCTATGGTTCCATGCCAGGGATTACGCGGGTTCCTATGTGTTCGTCAAGGCCAAGGCCGGCAAGAGCGTGCCGCTATCCATCATGCTGGCCGCCGGCACGCTGGCCCTCTACTACTCAAAGGCGCGCAGCTCGGGCGGAGGGGATCTCTACTATACGCAGGCCAAATACCTGCGCCGGGCCAAGAACGGGCCCAAGGGCCTCGTCCTTCCTACCCAGGAAAAGAACTTGCACGTGAAGATAGAGGAAGAGCGGCTGCGTTCCTTGCGCGCTCTTATAGGCAAAGACGCCGAGTAAGCGCCGGTTTTATCGCCGTCCCGCCGCGGCCTAGCCCCTGCCGAATATATCCTTGAGGGTATCGCCCAAATCGCCCACGGCCTTCTCTATACCCTGCCCAAGGCCCGTGGCGAGCCGCGCCAAAGGATCGTCGGACTCCTCAAGTTCCCGTTTATAGAAATCGAAGCCCGCCTTTATCTCCTCTTCGGGCTTGGCCTGGGACAGGCCCCTCTTGAGGTAGTTGCCGTCGAGTATGGAGCGGTACGAGCCTCCGGCGGACCAGGTCCTGAGCTCTTGTATGCGTTCCACCGGATAGGGGTGGGAAAGCCATAGCTGGTTCAAGAGCTTATGGATGCTGTCGAGCAGGGTCTTCTGGCTGTCGTACTCCTGGGCCTGCTCGAAGAAATCGTTGAGGTTTACCTGGCTTAAATCCTCGCCGCCGGCCATGCGCATGAGCACGTTGAGGCTGGGCTTTTCGTCCTGCACCGCGAGCAGCTCGGCGCGGTCGGCGCTCAGCTCGCTTTTGCGGTTCCATTCCGCCAGCGCCGCCACGATGGGCATGACCAGGAGCTGGGCTATGGGCAGCATCCTGAGCGAAATGTTCGTCAACATCCAAATCAGCGTCTTATACAGAGCATGCCCGCTCATAATGTGGGCCAACTCATGCGCCAGGAGGGCCTTGAGCTCCGATTCGTCGAAGCTGCGCAAGAGCGAGCTGTTGAGCACGATGAAGGGCTCCTTCACGCCGAGCACGCCCGCGTTAAAGAACGGGCTCTGGGTGACGAATACGGTAGGCCTGTAAGGCCAGTCGAAGGTGTCCACCACTTCGCCCATGAGCGTGTTCACGCGGGGGAACTGCCGTTCGGAGACTTTTACCGAGGAAGCCAGCTGCATGAGCCTAAGCGAGCGCTCCGTGCTTATGGATACGAGCGAGGATACGAGCTCATCAAGCCCCTTGAGCTGCCTGAGGGCGCCGAGGGCGGCCCTGTCGGCCGGATGTTCCCATGAGCGGGGGTCTATATCGTAGAGTTTGCGCACGCGCGGCACGAGCATGGAGCCTCCTTGTATAATCGCTACGTTGTATAATCGCTACGCTAGTACTTTTGGGCAGGCTCGGGAACCTGTTCCGCCTTGGCCTTTATGGCCTTTATGATAAGCTCGCCATCCTTTTCCCGTACGCGCACCGTGGCGCCCGGGGGGCACTCGCCGCGCACCATGATGGCGGCCAAGGGATCCTCTATCAGCCGCGTTATGAGCCTGCGCATGGGCCTGGCGCCGTACGCGGCATCGTAGCCCTGCTCGGCGAGCAGATCCAGGGACTTCTTGTCAAGCTCGAGCGCTACGCCGCGCTCGGCAAGGCGACGCCTCAAGCCCTGCAGCTCGAGTTCGAGCACGGAACGCACCTGATCGCGGTTGAGGGGATGGAAGACCACCACCTCGTCCACGCGGTTGATGAACTCGGGATTGAAAAGCTTCTTAAGCTCGGCGAGGGCCGAGCTCTTTACCGACTCATAATCGAAGCGCACGTCCTCCGCTCCGAAGCCGAGGCGCGCGCCGCGGGTGATGTCGCGGGTGCCCGCGTTGCTCGTCATGATGATGACCGAGTTCCGGAACGATACGCTATGCCCGAGATTGTCCCTCAGCTCGCCTTCCTCCAGGAGCTGCAAGAGCAGGTTGAACACGTCGGGATGGGCCTTTTCTATCTCGTCGAAGAGGACGACGCTGTAGGGCTTGCGCCGTACCCGCTCGGTGAGCATGCCGCCCTCGTCGTAGCCCACGTAGCCGGGCGGGGCCCCCACGAGGCGGGCCGCGTTATGCTTTTCCATAAAATCCGACATATCAATACGGATGAGGGCTTCCTGCGAGCCGAAGAGCGCCTCGGCGAGGGTCTTGGCGAGCAGGGTCTTGCCTACGCCGGTAGGCCCGAGGAAGATGAAGGAGCCTAAAGGCCTGCGCGGGTCCGATATGCCGGCGCGGGACCGCCGCACCGAGGCGGCGAGGGCCTTCACGGCAGACTCCTGCCCTATTACCCGGCGGTGCAGCTCTTCATCGAGGCCCGAGAGCTTGTCTGACTCGCCTTCGCTTATGCGCTCCACCGGTATGCCCGTCATCTCCGCCACCACCGAACGCACGTCGTCCATGCCCACGAGCAGGGCGTCGCCGCCGCGCAGGGCCGCGTTGCGGC
>JBGSKZ010000773.1:0-1038 GCA_041741035.1 Treponematales bacterium | reverse complement strand
GCAGGACGCCACAGCTCCTCCACGGCCGCGAAGGAGCGCCCGTCCACCGCCCTGCCGGTAAGGAAAATACGCCCGCTGCCATAGTCGGTCCAGGCATGCACAAGAAAGCCTTCGATACGCTCCATGCTTTCATGGTAGCACTGGCGGCGATTATGTAGCCAGTAGCCGGCTAGCGTCCCTCCCTTGCGCCATGCCGAATCTTGGGCTACGGTATCAAAGCGATAAGGAGACGAAGAATGGAACCGAGCAAAAACAATGAGCTGCAACGATACTTCATGTGGTCCCTGCTGGCCGCCATCGGCTTTTCCGTTATCATCGCCGCCTTGAGCCCGGCCCTGGCGCGCTTTGCCAAGCCTCTGGATCAAGGCTCTTCGTGGTATTACTGGCAGCTTGCCGAGCCCAGCTTCTGGACCAGGGCCAGCGCCTGGGGGCTCTATGCCGCGCACCAAGCCTTCGTTTGGGTATTGGCGTATCTCATGCTGAAAGAGGGCAATCACCCCGACCGCATGGGCAGGGCTAACAAGCTGGCGCTCTGGGGCAACCTCGGCTTCATGGGCTTGCACCTATTGCAAACCCATATATTCTACGACGGCATAGCCCAGGACGTGCCAGTATGGAGCAGCCAGTGGTCAGTGATCATTATGCTCGTGATAATTATCTACCTACTCATACCCAGGCGAGGCATCATACTCGGCCTTAATATGAGCCTAAAGAGCCGCGCCTACGGATGGATACGCAAGTACCATGGCTACTATATATCGTGGGCGCTGGTATATACCTTCTGGTTCCATCCCATGGAAGGCGACTACGGCCTCCTTACCGGCTTCTTCTATATGTTCCTCTTGTTCATGCAGCTGTCTTTCGCGGGCACGCGGCTGCACACGGCCTTAGGCTGGCTGGCCGTGCTGGAGCTAACCGTTGGCCTCCACGGCCCCGCCATAGCTATTCAGAAATTTCTGGCTGAATCTGGCGGCGCGTCGCTCTTTACCGACATCTGGCCCATGTTCCTCTTCGGCTTCGCGGGCGTGTTCGTATTCA
>JBGSKZ010000772.1:0-2110 GCA_041741035.1 Treponematales bacterium | reverse complement strand
CGCGGAGGCGGAGGCGTCAGCTATGGCGTCCGGCGGCCAAGCGAGCTTAGCGGGCGGCCTCTCGCCGGTACTGCGCAAATGCTCGGCCGTGTTCTCCACCGACGACAAGGCGGGCACCCTGTTCACCCTGCTCGAGGTCTTCGCCAAGGAGGGCATAAACCTCACGCGCATAGAATCCGCGCCCTACGAGCCGGGCGATTATGCCATGTTCCTGGACTTCGAGGGTTCCGAAGGCGACGAGGCCGTGAAGAGGGCCATAAGCCAGGCTAAATCCCTGGCGTCCAGCTTCAGGCTGCTGGGCGCGTACCTGGAAAGGAAGCTGTAGCCATGCGCATAGCCATACTGGGCGCGGGACGCATGGGCTCCTGGCTCGCCAGGTCCCTCAAAGAGGATCATAGCGTCATCGTGCGCGATAGCGACGCCTCGCATGCAGGCGCCATAGACGGCGTGGGGCGTTGGGAGCGCGGCGAGGAGCTGAGCGCCTTCGAGCCCGAGCTCTTCGTCAATTGCGTGCCGCTTGGCGGCACCGTCGAGGCTTTCAAAGCCCACGAAGGCCTCCTGGGGCCCGCTTGCATGCTGTCCGACATAGCTTCAGTTAAGACGGGGCTTCCCGCGTATTACGGCTCGAGCGCGCGGCCCTTCGTATCCACCCACCCCATGTTCGGCCCCACCCATGCCGACGAAGCCGATCTGCGCGAGCAGAACGCGGTCATTATCGGAGAATCCTGCGAAGCGGGCAAAGCCTTTTTCCGCGCGTTCTACGCCGGTCTCGGCATACGCCTATTCGAAGAAAGCTTCGACGAGCATGACCGCACCGTGGCCTACTCCCTGGCCACGCCCTTCGCGTCCACCATGGTGTTCGCCGCCTGCATGCGCGAGCTCGACGCGCCGGGCACCAACTTCCGCAAGCACCTGGACATAGCCCGCGGCCTCCTGGCCGAGGACGACACCTTGCTGGCGGAAATCCTCTTCAACCCGCATACGGTACGCCAGCTCGAGCTTATCAATTCGCGGCTGGCCTATTTAAGCCACATTATAAAGGACCGCGACCACGACGAAATGGCGAAATTCCTCACCGGCCTGCGCAAGAACATAGGCATGGCCTAGGCCCTACTCCAGGCCGCCGAATACCGATGCGCCTAAGCCGGCCAAGTCCTCGAAGAAAGCGGGGTAGGACTTGGCCGCGCAGCCGGCGCCTTCTATGCCCACCCTATCCGAGCCGGCAAGGGCAGCCACGGCCGCCGCCATGGCAATGCGATGGTCGCCCCGCGAGCGCACGAGGCCGCCCGACAGGGGCTCGGGCGCCCCTCCTTCGGGGCGCAGCACGAGCTCGTCGCCCTCCTGGACTATAGGCAGGCCGAGCGAGGCGAATTCCGCGATAAGCGCCTCGGCCCGGTCGCTTTCTTTATCCTTGAGCCGCGACGCTCCCCGTATGCGGCTGCTTCCTTCGCAGCGGGAGGCCAGCGCCGCGAGGGGAGGAAAGAGATCGGGACAGTCGCTCGCGTCGAAAGAGAAGCCGCGCAGGGTGGAACGGCGCAGCAGGAAGCCGCCGCCGTCGTAGTCGCAGCGCGCGCCGGCGAGTTCCAGCGCCTGCAGTATGGCACGGTCGGGCTGGCTCGATTCGGGCGACAGGCCCTCCACGCGCAGCCCGTCAGGCCCGGCGGCTATTGCCCCCGCCACGAGCAGGAAGGCGCCGCCGCTCCAATCCCCTTCCACTTCGTAGGCTCGACCTTCGTAGCCGCTTTCCCCGCTTATGCTGAACCGGCTATAAGCCTCATCGCGCGACGCCTGCGCGCCGAAATGGCGCATGATAGCCAGGCTTAGGTCAATGTAGCCCCTGCTGGCCAGGCTCTCCACCCTGAGTGTTGAATCGCCTGGCGCGCGGGCGAGGGCGATGAGGAGGCCGGTAAGGAACTGCGAGCTTTTGGAACCGTCCACGGCGTAGGTCCCGCCGCGAAGCGGGCCCCGTATGCGCAGGGGAGCCTTGCCGCCCGCGCTGGCGCAGGATACGCCGGCCGCGAGCAAGGCCTCTTCAACCATGGACATGGGGCGAGCGGCGAGCGAGCCTTCGGCGAGCAGCTCCACGGGCTCGCCCGACAGCGAGGCTATG
>JBGSKZ010000771.1:0-1096 GCA_041741035.1 Treponematales bacterium | reverse complement strand
GCCGGGCCGGCCAGCGGCCAGCCCGGCGGCAAGCGCGGATAAGCCTAATAAGCCACGCCGAGCCTGAGGCCTAGCGCCAGGCTGTCGCCCGCGGACGACGATGCATACTGCGCGTAGGCCGCCAGGCTCGCCCCCGCGGCTATATCCCTCGCGGCCGATAAAACTAGTTGGCCGCTCCCGTCCCGCGCATAGAAGCCCCGCAGGTCGAAGGCGTTGAGCTCGTCGGGCTTCCACGACAGCGAGGCGAAGCCGTGTACGCTCTGGCTGAAGGCTCCCGCGGCCAGGGCGTCGCCCGCGCTGATATTCCACAATCCCTCCAGGTCTATGAACCAGCGCCCGCCTATAGAATAGTCGAGGCCGAGCATGAGGCTGTACACCGCTTCCGCGGGGTTCAGTGCCAGGCCGTCGAAGGGAAGGCGCGCCAGGGCCTCGGCGGCTATGCCCAGCTCCAGGTCGCCCTTGAGGTCCAAGCCCAGGACGAGCTCGCCATCGGCTCCCCGCGTGCCGTCGCGGAAGGCCGACAGGCCATAGTCCACGCCCAGGGCGTTGCCGTAGTGCCGCAGCCCCGCTATGCCGAGCTCGGGCGCGCCTGCTATGCCGGCCACCATATCGATGCCGGAGAAGTCTGAAAGCGGCACGAGCAGGCGTAGGGCGTCGCTGCCCGTCCGCCCGAGCTTAAGGCCGCTCAGGTCGAGGCTGGAGAAGAGATCCACCGGGGAAAAGGCAGTGCCGCGGCCATAATTGATGATCATGCGGCCCACGGACAGGTCCGCGCGCGGCAGGTGTACGGACAGATAGAGCTTCTTAAGCGCGAAGGACAGCGGGGCCTCCCCCGGGCTATCCGTATAGAGCAGGCCCGCGAGGGCCGAGGCATCCAGCTTGGCGGCGTTGCGGTCCCCTCCCTGCGCGTCGATGCGCAGCCCGCTTACTCCCCGGTAGGAACCCGCGCGCTCCGCGGCGCTGAATGGCTCGGCTATGAGGTAGACAAGGTCGGCGCTGGCCTCGCCCGTAAACGCCAGCCCCGAGGGCCTGGCGTATGAGGCTAGGTAGACGGCTCCTTGAGCCTGCGCCGCTTCGGTCAGATCGGCGGCCTGCA
>JBGSKZ010000770.1:0-2060 GCA_041741035.1 Treponematales bacterium | reverse complement strand
CCAGTTAAATTCGGCCACCGCGCCAGGCACGTTGACCCTATCCAGCCCAGGTTCCGCGGAACGATAGCGCTCATCCATATCCAGGAGGTCCTGCAACTGCAGCACGTAGAGCCTGGACGCCGCCTTGGCCAGGGCCTTAAGAAGCGCGTACTGGTTCTCCGCCGAAAGCTTCGGCCCGGCTGAGCCCAGCGCGGGGCAATAAGCCGCGGCGAAGTCCTCCCTGCCGCCTTCAAGCTCCCACCAGCCGCGCAACGTCGAGGTATCATGGACGCTCGGCGTGCATACGGAAAGCTCAGGATAGCGCTCAAGCGCCACGTAGGGCTGCCCCGCCTGATCCCAGAGCCTCGTCCAGCGCGGCAAGCGCAGGCCGAGCATGCCCAGCTCAGCCAAGGCTTCGGGCACGCCGGGCGGTATGGAGCCAAGGTCCTCCGCGCAGGGTAGCATGGCGCTTTCCGCCTTAAGCATTCCCAAAAGGGAGCGGCCATGGTCCAGCCACAGCGCCTCTTCCTCGGCGCGCATGCGCGCGAAAAGCCCGCCGAGCTGGCCACGTTCATGATCGGACAGGCTGCCCCAAGCGCGGGCGGAAGCATAGCGCCAGGCGGGAGCGTAGCGGCCGTCAGCGAGGGGCACGAGCGCGCGGTCCCGCCACCGATCCTTGAGCCTTTCGCTTAAGCCATGCTCAAGCCCCGCCGCGCTTATATCTCGCTCGCCGCGCACGCCTCGCTTAAAGAGATAGAGCTCTTCGCCGCCTATGCGGTCCAGGAGGGCTTCCCATCCTGAGAAACCCTTAAGCTCATCGCCGCCTATATGCGGTTCGGATAGCCAGCGTATGCGGCCGTCGGAAAATCCCAAGCCCTTAAGCTCATCGGCGCTTACGCTCAATCCGGGCACGAAACGGCCCATGCAGCCGCTTTCCTCGCGCTCAGGCAAGGCCCACAGGCGGAAAAAGCCCAGGACATGGTCGATGCGATAGGAGCTGTAATACGCGTCCGCCTCGCGCAGGCGCGCCTTCCAGAAAGCGTAGCCGTCCTGGGCCATGAGTTCCCAGTCGTATATGGGAAAGCCCCAATTCTGGCCAAGGGGCGAGCCGCCGTCGGGAGGGGAGCCGGCGCGGAGCTCCAGCTTGAAAGAGCGCCGGTCGGCCCAAATATCGGCGGAATCCTCGTTCATCAATATGGGCAGGTCGCCCAGGAGCTCTATGCCCCGCGCCGCCAGCGCGACAGTTGCCGCGGAGAATTGCTCGGCGCAGCGCAGCTGCACCCATACATGGAAGCGGTGATCGCACAGCAGGGCGGGATCATCCCAAAGCCGCTCTATGTCCTGGGCCGAAGGGTCTCTATGCTCGACCCACTCCTGCCAGGAGCGCTCCTGATTGGCTGCCTTGAGGCGCTTGTATACGGCATAAGGGCGTACCCAGGGATGCTTCGCGATGAAGGCGTCGAGGGCTGGGTCGCTATCCAGGCTTTCCGCCGCGGCATCGTACAAGATCCGGAGGGCGGCCAGCTTGGCGTCGAGGGCCTGCTGGTAGGGGAAGCGCTCGCCGGGCTTCGCCTGTTCGGCGAAACGCTCGAGGGCCTTGAGCGCCTTGGGAGCCAGGCTCGCCTCGGGCAGATCGCCCGCGCGCAGGTAGAGCGGGTGCAGGGCGAAGGCCGAAAGGGCGAAATACGGGGAGCTCTGGCCGCCGGTATCGTTGAGCGGCAAGAGTTGTATGAGGCCTATGCCCGCCTCGGCGCAAAGCGCGCCGAATGCGACGAGATCAGGGTATTCGCCCACCCGCCAGCCGCTCGAGCTCCGCAGGGAAGCTAGGGGCAGAGCGACGCCGCACAGCCTCGTATCGTCATGTATGTATTTCATAGTGGCCTCCGTGGGAGGCTAGCGCGGCCTCCGGAGGGGCCAGTATAGCCGGAGCCCGCGCGTGATGGCAATGAAGCTTAGGAAAAGAGCGCCTTGACCGCTTCCGCCACGCTGGCCACGGTAAGCCAGGCTTCCGCGGGGTCAAGGGCGGCCTTGCCGCCCTCCGCGGGCCCAAGCACGCGCCCGAAGCCCAAGGCCCTGGCGGC
>JBGSKZ010000769.1:0-1581 GCA_041741035.1 Treponematales bacterium | reverse complement strand
TCCTCCACGAAGGCGGCCATGGCCCTCTGGCCCAAGATACTCGTAGGCGAATTCCAGATGAAGGGCATCAAGGGCATACGCGTCGTATCCATAGCCCCTGGCTACGTGGGCACGCCCATGGTCAAGGGCATGGATCAGGGCGCCTTAGCTAAGATCGTGGCCGGTGTGCACCTCGGCCGCCTCATCGAGCCCGACGAGATAGCCGACGCCATCGCCTGGGTCGTGCGCAACGAAGCCGTCAACGCCACCTGCATCGAAGTGGCGGGGGGCATGATAAGCGGCCTGATCGCAAAATAGCCTAGGCTTCCTTCGGCGCCTTAAGCCCGGGTACGCCCATGCTGCGTATCTGGGCGGCGTGGTAGGCGTCGTGCCCGCAGAGCCAGGCTATGCCCCTGCCGAAAGGCTCGCCCCAGCCGGGCACGGGCTCGTCGAGGCGCGCCTCGGGAAAGGCCAGAATCGCGCCTATGGCCGCCTTATGGGCCGCGCGCAGGCGCGAATGCAAGAGCGTCCACGCCTCCTGGCTGAGTTCAGGGGGCGAGGCGAAGTTGCCTTCCGGGTAGGGGTAAGGCTCCACGGAGGAACCCGCCCCAAAAGCCTTGATAAAATAGTACTTATAATACAGGACGTGCAACGCCACCTCCCAGGCGGAATAGCCCTCATGGGTAGCCATGGAGGCGGCCGCGTCGAAGGAAAGGCTCTCCAGCGTCTTCATGAAGGACGGGCCGTCGTAAGACTCGCCATCGAATTGCGCGTCCGCGTACTCGATCAGTATGCTGTGGTAGGTACTCATGGCGTACAGTATATACCCTATCGGCCGGCCCACAAGGAGCAATATCGAAGGTCGAGATCGAGCGGATGGGAGCCTGGCTCAAGGACCGGTATGGGGTGAGCGCGTCAAGACCTATGATGCATTAAGCGCCGGCGCCCGCGGGCGGAGCCGGCGCCCTCTTATGCCAGAGCAAGGGCAAAGGCTTCGAAGGCCTCTTCCCGCGCCTTCTCCCCATCCAGCTCCTTTATGGAGCCGAAGGCCGCCAAGGGCATGAATTCGCCTTCAAAGGCGCTTCGTACGGGCTCGGCGTCGCTACCCTTGCATACGGTGAAAAGGCCCAGCTTTTTAGCCTTGAGTTCGGATTCATGGGCCCTGAGCCAGCTGCGAAGCGGAGGCACGACGCCGGAAGCCCATATGGGCTGTACCATTACCACGGTATCGGCCGCCGACAAGTCGACGCCGGGGTCTCCGATAGGCGTCGCCTTCTTGGTCGACGAGTGGTAGCCCGCCCTGAGGTAGCCCCAAAAACCCATGCGGTTCACCTTGTCTTCGATGAGAAAGGCTTTCCCATGAAGCCGCGCCGCTAGGCGCTCGGCTATACGCCGCGCGTTCCCCGTCCTCGTTACGTATACGACTACGCTGTTCGTCATCTTTTTCCTCCCTGCGCGCGTTCAAGCCGCGGTCCCACGGCCTTGGCGGCGGTTTTTGGCGACGAGCGCGATAGCTTGAATATAAGGAATATTCCATATTTCGGCCAAGCGAATCGGCGGCCGCGCTAGAGGCCTCGGGCGGGCCGACCGCCGCGCCCGCCG
>JBGSKZ010000768.1:0-1016 GCA_041741035.1 Treponematales bacterium | reverse complement strand
GGGCCTGAAGCCGCCGGGTTAGCCGCCGCCGGGTTAGTAGCTGCCGGGTTAACCGCTGCCGGGTTAGCCGCCGCCGGGGGCAAAACAGCCGGGTTTGAAACAGCCGGGTTGGAAGCGGCTGGGCCTGAAGCCGCCAGGTCGGCAGCCGCAGGGCCTGAAGCCGCCGGGTTGGAAGCCTCCGAGCCGGCGAAGGCGACGCCGTCCAGATTGGGCGGCCAATAGTCTCGGTCGACGGTTAGGCCGAGGGACTCGGGCGGCCGGGGGGCTATGGCCATGTGGGGAGCGCGTATGCCGTCGGGACCGTCCTCGGAATAGGACAGGACTACGCGCTCGCCCGAGCGGGAGAGCAGGGCTATGAGGCCCGCCGATATATCGCGGTCATGGGCGCCAAGGCTATCGCGCTCATCGTCGCGCAGGAAGGCGAGCGGCCGCGAAGCCGCCTGCGCGGCCCCTTCGGACAGATTGATGACGAAATGCAGTTCGGGCATGCAGCCCGCCGCCACGGGGAAGCGATAGACCTGGACGCCGCCGGATTCCGATACGGGCAGGTAGCGCAGCTCCTCGAGCTCCTCGAGGAAGGCGCCGGCAGCGTTTTTTATGGGGCCTAAGCCCGCGGCCTTGGCCGCCTCCTCAAGCGCTTCGAGTTCCCGTACGCAGCGCGCTATCTCGTCGTCCTGGGCGCGCGTCCAGCCCGTTTCGTCCAAGAAGGCCCGCCTGAAGGCGTCGAAGGCGGATCGCAGCTGGCTAAAGCCCGCGGCCTCCGCTACGCGCTCGGATGCGCTCCTTAGGCCGCGGTAGAGCCTGCGCTCCTCGTCGTCGTTCGGTCCCATGGACGCTTCCCAGATATCGACGCCAGGCAAGGGGGCGAGTATATGTTTGCGTATGCCTAGGTCAATGAGCGCCCGGGGATTGAGCTCGGCCTTCCATGGCCGCGAGCGGTCGAGGAGCAGGCTCCTCATGGCGGGAAACGAGCGCTGGCTTCGCGCCAGGCGCCACAGGTCTGCGAGCAGCCGGCC
>JBGSKZ010000767.1:0-3371 GCA_041741035.1 Treponematales bacterium | reverse complement strand
GCTGCCGTAGAGGCTAAGCCGGATGGCGCCGCGCCCGGCCCCGGCTGGAGCGGAGAGCTCGCGGGCGTGCCTCGCTGTTCGCAAATGGTCTACCCGGACGGCGGAAAGGTATGGTGCAGCCCGACCTGCGTGGCCATGATACTGTCGTATTGGCGGGGCCGGCCCGAGCCCTGCGAAGCCGCTATACGGGAAGCGGTACGCGGCGTATACGACGAAGTGTTCGACGGCTACGGCAATTGGTCGTTCAACGTAGCGTACGCGGCCTCGCTGGGCTATGAAGCCTGCGTTGCCCGCTTTTCCTCCCTGAGCGCGCTCGAGCCCTGGCTCAAAGCGGGCGTGCCCGTGGCCCTCTCCGTATCGTGGAACAACGACGAAGGGCGCGCGCTCAGCGGCGCCCCGCTGGCCAAGAGCTCGGGGCACCTTACCCTGCTGGTGGGATTCGACGGGTCCGGCGACCCCATCATGCATGAGCCGGCCGCGCCGAGCGACGCGGAAGTACGCCGCAGCTACCGACGCTCGGAGCTTGAAGCTCGTTGGCTATCGGCATCGGGCGGCGCCTGCTACCTCATCTATCCACGGGGACACGCGGTACCGGCACTCGGGCGGCCCTAAGCCGGGAACGCGAGGCTGGCAGCCCGGGAGCGCCGAAGCGCTTGACCGGGAGTTCGCGGCCCTGAGTCAGGAAGGCGAGGCCGGCGGCCTAGGCGCGCAGGGCCTCGATGGCGGCGGCGTGGATTTCCTCTTCCCATATGAAGAAAGACGAATGCTTGCCCCGGAGCTTTTCCGGGTCCTCGGCGCTACCTCCCAGGAGATAGGCGAAGCCGTAGCCCTCTTCCGGGTGGAAGAGCAGCCCTCCGAGGAGGCCGTAGGCGTCGGCGTGGTGGCCCCAAAGCTTAGGCCCCCCCGTCGGCAGCAAGGCGTCTCCCCCGAAGCGGTCGCGCGTATCCGTGGTGTGCATGAGGCCAAGGCCGCATTCGCGCGTCATGCCGTTGTAGCAATCGCCATTAGGCGCGTCCGGCGCAAAGCGCCAGCGGCTCTTCATCATGAGGTCCAGGCTCTCCGGCTTAAGCACCCGACTTCCCTCCAGCTCGCCTTTGCCCAAGCAGAGCCGCACGAGGCGCGACAGATCTCGCACCGATGCCCGAAGGCCGCCCTGCGGCGAGAAAAAGGTGCCGTTGCTGCCCGGCTTATAGCGCTCGAGGGCGTCGGGACCTATACCTGGCAGAGCGGGGCAGGGCAGGGAGGGGCGCGCGCCTTTATAATCGTCCACCTGGGCCCGCCAGGCTCCCTTAGGCTCGTACGCGCCTTCCGCCCCCGTGCGGTATATAGGGGCGAGCCGCGCGAAGGCGGCGTCGGACAGGAGGTTTACGTTATAGGAAGCCTCCATGCCGGCGGGCTCGAGCACGCGCCGCTTAGCGTAGCGGTCGAAGCGCTCGCCCGTTATGCGCTCTATGACGGTGGCCGCGACGCCGTAGCCGAGGTTGCAGTAGCTGAAGTAGCCGCCGGGCGACAGGTCTTGTGCCTGGCCGGAGGCTGGGCTCGCGAAATGCTCTCCGCCGTCCCAGGCATCGCCGCCGGGCTCGAAGAATGCGCGCAGCTCGCCGCCTAAGGGCATGGTGTAGCGCTCGCCGTCCCGCAGCGAGGAGAGGTGCGACAGCAGCATGGCGCAGGATATTGCCTTGTCCGGATAGGCGGGGTTGCGCAGCGGCCAGCCCAAGTAGTCCGATACGTCCCTATCCAAGTCGAGCCTGCCTTCCTCGCGGAGGCTTAAGGCGGCCATGGTCGTGACTATCTTGGATATGGAAGCTACGCGATAGAGCGTGTCGGGCCGGGCCGGGCGGTCGGCCTCCGCGGGCGAGGCGGCTATGCGCGCGCGGCCATAAGCGAATTCGTGGATAAGACGCCCGTCTTCTACCAGGCACAGGACAAGGCTTGAAAGCTCCGCGCCTTCCTTCCGCGCCGTGCGCTCCAGCTTCTCGTCCAGGCGCCTAAGCGCATCGGCCTTCCGTGCATCCATGCTTTCCTCCTCCAGCTAATTCATTATTGACAATATCTTTAAAGACGTAAATACTAAGGCATACGTCCGGCTCCGCGCAAAGCGAACAGTCAGCTCAGCCGTAGACTCTCCAAGGAGACCTCCCCATGCCAGCCATGATCGATGCCGCCCTGAGCGCCCCCGACTACCGGGGTATCCATCCCGAGCCATCGTTTTCGGGCGTGCAGAGCTTTTACCGTCGCCGCTATTCCAAGGACCTTAGAGGCGTGGACCTGGCCGTGGCGGGCATACCCATGGACAGTTTCGTCACGAACAGGCCCGGCGCGCGATTCGGCCCCGAAGCCATACGGCGCGCATCCAGTCTCATGTCCTGGGACTCGCCCTGGCCCTGGAAGCGCAACCCCTTCGCCGAGCTGGCCATAGCCGATTACGGCGACTGCTATCTGGACCCCGGCAGGCCCGACAGCCTGCACGGCTCTATTCGGGATTTCGCCCGCGATATCCTCAAGGGTTCGGCCTTGCTGGCGCTCGGGGGCGACCACTACATATCCTATCCCCTCCTTGAGGCCCACGCGGAAAAGCACGGCCCGCTGGCCCTCATCCACTTCGACGCCCATTCGGACACCTGGAAGGACGAGCCTAAGCGTCTCGACCACGGCACTATGTTCTACCATGCGGCGCGGGAAGGCATAATCGACCCCGCGCGCTCGGTACAGCTGGGCATACGCAGCAATAACGCCGACGATTACGGCTTTACCCAGCTGGATGCCGCCTACATACACGGCGCAGGCGCGCGCGCCGTATGCGAAAAGCTGCGCGCCGTAGTAGGCTCCGGTCCCGCCTACCTGAGCTTCGATATCGATTGCCTCGACCCCGCCTACGCCCCGGGCACGGGCACGCCGGTATGCGGCGGCCTGTCCACCTGGCAGGCGCGGGAAATACTCCTGGGCCTGGCGGGCCTGCCCATCGTGGGCATGGACCTCGTGGAGGTATCGCCCTCCTACGACCACGCCCAGATCACCGCGCTGGCGGGCGCCACCCTGGCCAGCGATCTTTTATGCTTGTACCTCTACGGAAGGCGGCCATGAGGGCTTCTAGCCATCGGGGCGCCCGGCCATGGCTGCGGAGCCTCGCCCGCGACCTTCTTGCCGGATCGGCCATAGCCGCGGTAAGCGCCGCTCTGTCCCTGCTCCTGGCGCTTTTCGGTTTCGGCCGCCTCTATTACCTGGCGGTTTTCCTTCCTTTTTTCCTCCTGGCCTGCCTCCTGGTGGCCTGGGGGCTTTACCTCAAGGACGACGGCTTCATACGGAGCGCGCCGCGCGCGGACCCGTCGGCCGCCGCTGAAAGCCCGGGAGCTGGCGCCGATAGCGCCGAA
>JBGSKZ010000766.1:0-3222 GCA_041741035.1 Treponematales bacterium | reverse complement strand
GGCGCGGACCGCGAGCGCGAGCTGTTCCGCAGGGCCATGGTAGCCCTGAGCGGCGCCTAGGCCATGAACGAGGCCGGCATGGTGACGGGCAGCTTCCTGCCCGGCGAGGACGAGCGCGAGAACGTATTGCGCCCGCGCCTCCTCTCCGAATTCCTGGGGCAGGCGGGCGTAAAGGAAAACCTTTCCATATTCATACGCGCGGCCCGCGAGCGCGGCGAGCCGCTTGACCACGTCTTTCTCATAGGGCCGCCCGGGCTCGGCAAGACCACGCTCGCCGGCATAGTGAGCAGGGAGCTCGAAGCCGACTTTAAGGTGACGAGCGCGCCCGCCCTCGAGAAGCCCAAAGACCTCGCGGGCATACTGACGACCCTGGCGCCGCGCACCGTTTTCTTCATCGACGAAATACACCGCCTTAAGCCCGCCATAGAGGAAATGCTCTACATGGCCATGGAGGACGGGGAGCTGGACTTCATCATAGGCCAGGGCCCCAGCGCGCGCACCCTGCGCATACCCCTGCCGCCCTTCACCCTGGTGGGGGCCACCACCCGCGCCGGCATGGTGGGCAGCCCGCTCGTGAGCCGCTTCGGCATAAGCGTGCGCTTAGGCTTTTACGAGAAAGCCGATATCATGGCCATACTCAGGCGCTCCGCGGGCATACTCGATATAAGGCTCGAGGAGCCCGCCGCCGTCCTGCTCGCCGACGCGAGCAGGGGCACTCCCCGCGTGGCCAACAGGCTCCTCCGCCGCATGCGGGACTTTGCCCAGGTGGACGGCGGCGGCGTCATAAGCCAGGCCGTGGTCAAGCGCGGGCTGTCCATGCTCGAGGTGGACGGCTACGGGCTCGAGCGCCATGACCGCGACGTGCTCAAGAGCATCATAGAGAAATTCGGCGGCGGCCCCGTAGGCGCCGACACCCTGGCCGTATCGACGAACGAAAGCGTGGAAACGCTCGAAGACTACGTGGAACCCTACCTCATTCAGGCGGGTTTTCTCATGCGCACGCCGCGCGGCCGCGTGGCCACGCCGCTGGCCTATCAACACTTAGGATACAAACAAGGGCATGAAGACGCAGGATTTCAGTTTTAGCCTTCCGGACGAGCTTATAGCCCAGGAACCCAGCGAAGAGCGCGGCGCCTCGCGTCTCCTCCTCCTCGACCGGGCCACGGGGGCGCTTAGCCATTCGATGGTGGCGGCCCTTCCCGAGCTCATCGCGCCGGGCACGGTCATGGTATTCAACGACTCGAAGGTGCGGCGCGCCCGGCTCTTCGCGACGAACGCCACCGGCGGCAGGGTAGAAATCCTCCTGCTCAGGCGCGAGGGCGAGCGGCGCTGGGCGGCCATGACCACGCGCATGGCCAAGCAGTCGCCCGGCAAGCGCCTCTGCCTTCCCGAGGGCCTCGAGGCCGAGGTGCTGGAGGCCAGGCCGGACGAGCGGCTCTTCCTCTTCTCGCGGGAAATCGACGACGGCTACCTGGAACGCAACGGGCACTTGCCCCTGCCGCCCTACATACGCCGAGGCGACCGGCTAGAGGACGCCGAGCGCTACCAGACCGTGTACGCGCGGGAGCAGGGCTCGGCGGCCGCGCCCACCGCGGGGCTGCATTTTACGCCGCAGATACTTGAAGCTCTCCGAAAGCGGGGCGTGGAGCTGCGTTTCATAACCCTGCACGTGGGCCTGGGCACCTTCATGCCCGTGCGGGTCGAGAGCGTGGAGGATCACCGTATGCACCGCGAGGATTACAGCATACCCGAAGATACGGCCCTGGCCGTGAACCGCGCCAAGGCCGAGGGCAGGACCGTCCTGGCCGTGGGCACAACCAGCGTGCGGAGCATGGAGAGCGCTTGGACGGAATCGGGCCTTAAGGCGGGCCCGGGATCCACGAGCATATTCATCTATCCGGGTTACGCGTTCAAGTCGGCCGACGCCATCTTCACGAACTTCCATACGCCCGAATCGACCCTGCTCATGCTCGTGTCGGCCTTCGCGGGCAAGGAACGCATACTGGCGGCCTACGAGGAGGCGGTGCGGGAGCGCTACCGCTTCTTCAGCTACGGCGACGCCATGCTCATACGCTAATCGAGGGGCACTACCTTGCCTATGTAGGGAAGGTTGCGGTGGTGCTGGGCGTAGTCTATGCCGCAGCCCACAACGAATTCGTCGGGTATGGGAAAGCCCACCCATTCCACCGGCACCGGCACCTCGCGCCTGCTGGGCTTGTCCAGCAGGGTGCATATTGCCAGGCTTTTAGGTTCGCGCAGGGATAGTATCTGACGCACCTTCTCCAGCGTATAGCCGGTGTCTATGATGTCCTCGACGATGAGCACGTCCTTGCCCTGAATATCGTCGTCGAGGTCTTTCAGTATGCGCACGTCGCGGCTGGAGCTCATGGCCGTGCCGTAGCTGGACGCGGTCATGAAGTCGAGGTTAACCGGCAGCTTGATCTGCCGGCAGAGGTCGGAGAGGAACACGCAGGAACCGCGCAAGAGGCCTACGAGGACGAGGCAGGGCGTGTCGCGGTAGTGCTCGCTTATGGCCGCGCCCAGTTCCCGAATTCGGGCGGCGAGGCGCTCCTCGGATATCATTTCGTCGATGCGGTAATTCATGCGCGTTCTCCCTATCAATAGCCGGCGGCGTCCATGGCCTCGAAGCTCGCGCGTACCCGCGCGAGGCGCTCGAGCTGGCGCCCTATGATGCGTTCGTAGTCCAAATCGCCCGTCTCTATGCGGTAAGCCTCGTCTATCCAATACTGTACTTCGGGAAGCAGGGTCCAGCGCAGCGCGTTCGCCTTTTGCGCCCAGCCCATCGCGCTTTCCCAATAGGCTAGGGCCGCCCGGTAGGCGCTCTCCGCTATCTTGAGGCTCTCGAGGTTTTCTTCTTTCCACGGGGCGTTGTAGAAGTAGGCCACCTGCTTGTCGAATTTGGCGCCGAGGGCAAGGTGCTGCTCGATGAGCTTGAGCTCGATATGCATGTTGAACAGGTAGCGGTAGCGCTCCCAGAATTTCTGGTCAGGTATCTTGGCCATGGCGTAGAGCGGGTTGGCGAAGTCGGCTTTGCGGGCCTGCTCGAGCCAGTATATGTTCTCTATGCTGTCGTCCGGGTACTGTATGTAGTGCTGATGGTAGAGGCGATAGTACTGCTCCTTGAAGTACACGGGGTAGGCGGGCAGGGCTATGGCCGCCGCCGCAAGGAGCAGGCAGAGCAGGGCTATCCTCTTCATGCTT